>JBBQOA010000678.1:0-2418 GCA_038330465.1 Pyrinomonadales bacterium | reverse complement strand
GATGCCGGGCGATAACATCCAAATGGAAATTGAACTTATCGCGCCGATCGCGATGGAAAAAGGTTTGCGCTTCGCGATTCGCGAAGGCGGCAGAACGGTCGGAGCGGGAACTGTTTCCGATATTGTTGAGTAAATTAAAAGGTCTTTGGTTTTCGGTTTTTTGCCTTTGCTAAAACCGAAAACCAAAAGCCAAAGACCAAAGATCAAAGATTTATGTTAAACGAAAAAATTCGCATCAAGCTGAAAGCATACGACCACCGCGTTTTAGATCAGTCAACACTTGAAATTGTGGAAACTGCCAAGCGCACGGGCGCCAGGATTGCGGGACCGATCCCGCTACCGACCATCAAAAACAAATGGACGGTTTTGCGATCGCCGCACGTTGATAAAAAATCGCGTGAACAGTTTGAAATCAGAACGCACAAGCGACTGATGGACATTCTTGACCCGACCGCCGAAACGGTTGATGCGTTGATGAAATTGGATTTACCCGCCGGTGTTGATGTAGAAATCAAAGCCTTCGGCAAAAGCTAAAATGATTTGGGATGTCAGATTTCGGGCGACGGATTTATAAGAATCCGATCCGAAATTCGCAATCCGCAATTGGAAATGGAGAAAAAGATGATTAACGGTATCATCGGTAGAAAACTTGGAATGACGCAGCTTTTCGCTGAGGACGGCACGGTAACACCCGTAACCGTCATCAAGGCAGGTCCTTGCGTTGTTGTGCAAACAAAAACGGCGAACGGCAAAGATGGTTATAACGCGGTTCAACTCGGGCTTGTCGAAGACAATCCGATCAGGTTGAAAAATGTTACAAAGCCTTTGCGCGGTCACTTTGAAAAAACCGGAAGCGGCACACCGCCGACTCGTGTTTTGAAGGAAATTCGTCTCGAAAACGAAGCGGATGTTAATGTTGGCGATCAGGTCAAAGCTGATTTATTCGCGGATGGCGATAAAATTGAGGTGGTCGGTAAATCGAAAGGTCGCGGTTTCGCGGGAACGATTAAACGACATAATTTCAAACGCGGTCCGGAGTCACATGGTTCGATGAATGTTCGCGAACCGGGTTCAATCGGTCAATCGGCTTATCCGTCACGGGTTATTAAAGGCACGAAATCGTCCGGACATATGGGCGACGCACGCGTGACAGTCAGAGGTTTGACGGTCGCGAAAGTTGATGTCGAAAATAATCTGATTATGGTTCGCGGCGCGGTGCCGGGAGCCAACGGAAGTTTGGTTGTAGTTAGAAAAGCTAGTAAACAGTAAAGAAGCGGCGAAATCATTTCGCGCTCAAACGGAGTAAAATTATGCCTACCGTCAAGGTTCGCAATTTGAAGAATATAGAAGTCGGTGAAGTCACGCTGGCAGATGCCGTTTTCGGTGTCGAGCTTAACGAATCGTTAATTCACACGGCAGTCACAAATTATCTGGCAAATCGCCGGCAGGGAACTTCCGCGACCAAAACTCGCGGTAACGTTTCGGGTTCGGGACGTAAGCTGTGGAAACAGAAAGGCACCGGTCGGGCGCGGGTTGCGTCGCTTCGGTCGCCTCTGTGGAAGGGCGGCGGTAATGTTCACGGACCGCAGCCACGCGATTGGTCATCACTTTTGCCGAAGAAAATGCGGCGCGGCGCTTTGCGCTCGGCTCTTTCCGAAAGATTGCGCGAAGGAAATATCATCATCGTTGATGAGATCTCATTCGCCGATCCGAAAACAAAAGGTTTTTTAGAGGTGTTGACGACGCTCGGACTGGCGGATGCGAAAAAACGTGCGAAAACATTGATCGTTGATTCGCTCGATAACGCAAATTTGATTTTATCGTCGCGCAACGTTAAGAAAACGAAAGTGACGAACAGCTACGGACTCAACATTTACGATTTGATCTATCACGAAAAACTCGTCCTTTCGAAAGCTGCGGTGGAAGAAATTACTCATCTACTTGATCCGAAACGTGAAAAAGGCGTCGAAGCGCAAGTCGCGGTTGTCGAAGCCAAAGCCGAAGTCGTGACCGAAACAAAACCTGAAGTTGTCGAAGCCAAAGCCGAAGCAAAACCGAAGGTCAAAAAGGAAGCAAAACCGAAGGTTGCAAAGCAAGAAGTCAAAGCTGAAAAAGCTCCGGCGGCAGTTGAAACGGAAGATAAGGAGGCGACTGAATAATGATTAAATTAGGTGTTTGGGATATTTTGAAGTCGCCCGTTGTAACGGAAAAATCGGTTCTTTTGAAAGAAGCGACGAGCGAAGCCGGCGAGGGACAAGTTTTGACCTTCCGGGTTAATCGCAAAGCTGACAAAGACGAAATTCGCGGTGCCGTGGAAGAAATTTTCGGCGTCAAAGTCGATCGTGTCCGCACCGTTCAATACCAGGGCAAAATGAAAAAACGCGGTCGTCATGAAGGACGCCGCGCAAGCTGGAAAAA
>JBBQOA010000677.1:0-2419 GCA_038330465.1 Pyrinomonadales bacterium | reverse complement strand
CGCCGATGATTTTCCGCCGCTTCTTCGAGCAAAACGAGTTCGTGGCGGCGTTTGCCGAAACCGACCAGCAGCGCGACCATCGAAGTGCACAGCACGAGCCATTCGGAAACCTCGACGCCGATGATCACCGCGCCCGAAATTGCCCGCAAAACAAAACCGCTCGCGATCAGGATTACGTCCAAGATCACAATGTCTTTCAGTTTGAATGAATACGCAAGACACGTCGCCAGATAAATTCCGATGATCAGCGCAAAAGCGTAATTGAGCCATAATGCCCCGAAAGCCGCCGCCGCAAACAACAGAATCATCACCAAACGCACCAGATTAACATTCAGCGCGCCCGCGGCGAGCGGACGATTGCGCTTGATCGGATGCGCCCGGTCTTCTTTTAAGTCGCATAGATCGTTGAACAGATAGACGCCGCTGCTCGCCCCGCAAAAAATCGCAAAGCCCACCAGACAAACCAAAATATCATGCGCATCGGTCAGCGAATGCGAAAAGATCAAACCCGTAAAGACGAGCAGATTCTTGATCCATTCTTTCGGACGCATTTCGACCAACAAACCGCGAACGGTTCGGCTGAGGGAAACCGCGTCTTTTGGCTGAACAATTTCAACCGATTTCATTATTTAAAGTTCCGAGTTCCGGGTTTCAGGTTTTAAGTCGAAGACCAAATTTAACCCGAAACTTACTGCTTAAGCTTTTCTTATCGGCAGATCTTGCCTTTCCGCCGCCGCTGCCGCGTGTTTCTGCATATTCAAGATAGAAAACGATTTACCGAAATATTCCAAAATTTCGCTGACGAATTCCAGTTTTTTCTCGGCGACGAGATTCATCGCCGGAAAAAACTTCAGTTCGGGCGCGTCATCACCCGACAAAAAATCGAGCGGATGAAGCAGCAAGCTAAGTTCGGTACCTGATAATTTACACATTTCGACCGCCGTCCGCCAGTACGTTCTTGCTAAAGTTTTGGAAAACGTCGAAAGATAGATCAGATAACTCGCGTGGATCGGCGTCTTAAACATCGGCAAGGTCGTCACCGGAATCTCGACCAGAGACTTTTCGCCGATCTGCCACCGATACGGTTTGAGGCTCTGAAAACCGTCGGAAAACTTCCCGAAAAGCTTTTTGCGTTTTTCGCGTTCTTCGTCCGACATTTCGGGCGATTTGAAAAAGTAATAGGCGCGTGCCAAGGGCGCGATGTAGGTCGGTAAGGTCGAACAATCGTATTCGTAACCGCGCTCGGCGAGAACTTCCAAAACGGTCGGCGAAAGTGAATAGCCCGGACCGCGAAACCCGCGCGGAATTTGCCCCGTCGCTTTTTCGAGCGCGTTTTCCGTTTTTTCGAATTCTTCGCGTAATTCTTCTTTCGAATAAAGATGTAGCCACGGTTCGTGCCGAAACGAATGATTGCCGATCTCGTGTCCGGCAGCGGAAATCTGCGCGAGCGCTTCCGCGTTTTTCTCGAGATCCGCGTCCTGCCCGACGATAAAATATGTAATGTTCAGATTTCTTTCGCGCAAAAATTCAAGCGAACGCGGCACGACCGTATCAAGATAAGTTGGGAAACTTTCCCAACCCGCGTCGCCGTGCGTTTTCATATACGACCATTTATTGTCGAGGTCTAAAGATAGACTTGCAATCATAAATAAAAATTAAAAATTAAAAATGCAAAAAGTCATTTTTTTGATGACACGATTATTGCCGCTATAATTCGCTTTAATTCTTCGGATTGTTTCAACAACTCAGAGATTTTTTCTTTAGATAATATCTCACTGGCTTCCAGAAGCCGCAGCCAATAATTAGTTTCTCTCGCTTCTTTCAATGCGATTGACATTTTGCTGATAAAATCCGCTCTGCCCTGTCCTGACTGCGCTTCTTCAACATTCGCGCCGATTGATGTTGCCGAACGTAAAAGTTTTTTTGCCAAAATGTTCTTTTCAAGCGAATATTTTTCATTCAGAAATTGGCAAAGTTTGATGACTCTGAGGACAAAATTAAAGGTTCTTTCAGTTATATCATTTCATCTTCAAACCAAAACTTTTTGCATTTTTAATTTTTAATTTTTAATTCGCGCAAAGCGCGTTCCGCTAATTGAATCGTTTCGTTGACGTTCAAAGTGCCGTTCGTGATCTGCGCCGAATTGACTATGAAAACCTTTTCGAGCGAAGTTTTGACGCTCGGAACATTCGCCGAATATGAAAGCGTCGGCAGCGGAAAGACCTGGCGCACGCGCGAAATCTTAAAAGCTACAACATCTTCGCGTTTGAAATGAGAATACATTTTTTCTAAAGCCGAAACGAAAATCTCTTCGATCTCGGCGTCCGTTTTTTCAAAAAGCGCGTCATCGGGCGCAACATATTTCGGCAGATAAACAAGCGCGTTGCCGCCGAATTCTTTTTTATCAACGAGCGCACTC
>JBBQOA010000676.1:0-2420 GCA_038330465.1 Pyrinomonadales bacterium | reverse complement strand
CTGACCGTCAGATTGATCTGCCAGATTTTGCGGGTCGTTCCGGTTGCCGCCGCCGTCACACCGCCGGCACCGCCGAGCGTGTTGCCGACCCGGTACCAGGTCGAATCGGTCGAAGTTGTCAAACGATTGGTCGTCGTATCGCCAAAAACGATCGTGCTTCCGACGTCGCCCGGTCTCCCGTTCCAGATCCGCAGATTTCCGCCGACGAACGGATTTGCCACCGAACCGGTTTGATAACCGTAAACAAGAACATTGTTGATCGTCCAGGTTTGTCCGACCGGCACGATGAAATCATCGGCGCAGCGGTTGTTGGTGGTCGTGCTGATCATCTGACAACCGGCGCCGAGCGTCGTGTTTGAAAAGTTTGAGCCGTTTTCGGTTGACAGTTCGCTCCATTGAAAACCGGCGGGCGCGGCAACGCCGCTTTTTGATGTCGCGCCGCTCGCTAAGCCGCCGTTATCATAAATATTGACGGCTGCCGCGTTCAAGACCGCCGCCGACAGCGCTAAAGTAAGCAAACAAATGATTGAAAGACAATCGGAAATTCGCCAACCACGGCGATTAAAATTGATAGTTTTTGTGTTCGAATTCTGTTTCATTTTCCCTCTTCTTAATTTAATGCACTCGATTTGAGTGCCAGTTTTTTTATTGAATCATTTAACAAATATGCCGGAAGATCGTTAAATTTTAATTGTTACTTTCGCTCTGTATGATTCTTAAATTTAAAGGTAAGGTCATCGGCAAACTTAAAAACCAAAGTTTTAAGTTTCGTTTGGATTATATTTTTGGTGGAGCAGACGAATTTACGGGAGCTTGAAAAAATTCAATTTATCGGCGCTTAAAACCCGGCAAACCGACCTTTTCAGGCAAACCTCCGTTGCTGTCCAAAACAAACGACTACAAGATGAACAAAAGTATAGTCTATTTTTCAAAAAATGAAACAAAATCTATCCATAAAAAAACAAAAACACTCGAAATTTCGAGTGTTTTTGTCAATTCCAAAACTTTTCTGAGTTCGCATTAAAGCACCCGCACTTCCGTTTTCAGTTTCTCGACCAATTCGACCGCGCCTTTTTTCGCGTCGCCGCCGCCGAGCATCTGCGTTTGTTTGAGTTTCAAAGGCAGATAAACCTTCTCGATCTTTTGCGCTCCGGCGAAACTTTCAGCTGCCGGTACGACATCTTTGATCTCCTTTCGCTTCGCCGCCATAATGCCTTTCAAGGAAGCATAACGAATCTGTGAAATGCCGGATTGGATCGTCAAAAGCGCCGGCAATTGATATTTAAACCATTGATACCATCCGCTTTCGAGTTCGCGTTTGACGCGCAACGAGTCACCGAGACTGGCGCGGTCAACCTCAATCACGATCGTCGCGTGCGGAATGTTTAATAATTCAGCCAAGATCACACCCGTTTGTCCGTAGCTCGCGTCGTCGGATTGCAAGCCCGTGAAAACAAGGTCGGCGTTTTCTTCGCGGATCGCATCGGCGATCGCTTTCGCGATCTGATATGGCGAAAGCTGATTGACATTTTCCGCGACGACGTGAATTGCGCGGTCAGCGCCGCGCGCGAGCGCATCTTTGATGACGGTTTTCGCCGTCTGGGCGCCGAGCGTGCAAACGATCACTTCGCCCTCGCCCTTCGATTCCTTCATCCGCAGCGCTTCTTCCAAAGCGTAGCCGTCCGATTCGTTCGTTTGATACGAAATTGTCGATTCGTCGATCCATTTGTCGTCCGCCGCCACGCGTAATACCGCATCTTTATTGGCAACTTGTTTCATTAAAACGATAATTTTCATAAATTATTTATCCGAAAGCTTTTTAATAATTGATTTGGCTAAATTTTCGTTGATCTCATTGTGGCGCGGAATCGGTTGAGATTGTTTGGTTTTCGGATTTGAATACCAATCGTGACTTCCGCCGTGCCGCACAAAAAGACAGCCGAGTTTTTCAAGCTGTTTGATCAAATCACGTCTTTTCATTAGGCAATCGCAAATTCTTCAACTTTTCTAATAAAAGGAATTTCTTCCGATTCGATATCTTTAAGCAAACTTTTCAAATGATCCAAAAGTTCTTCCTTTGAATAACCTTGCGTTTCATAATCAGGATAATCATTCAAAAACCCGATAAAAAATTCGCCGTCTTGCCAGAATGTATATTTTATCGTCTTCATAGCTTTTAAATAATTGTAAAACTAATCCGGTTTTATTTCCACTCAAACTGAATGGCGGTTCATTCACCCGTCAAAATAAAAGCGTTTCAGCCGCCAACGCGGTGAAACGCTTTTGTCAATTACTCTTCAAAACGCTTAAAGATCAAGCACGCGTTCGTTCCGCCAAACCCGAAACTGTTCGATAGAACAAATTCGACCTCGGCGTTACGCGGTTCGTTCGGGACGTAATCGAGATCGCAGTCGGGATCG
>JBBQOA010000675.1:0-2420 GCA_038330465.1 Pyrinomonadales bacterium | reverse complement strand
CCGTATTGACACATTCCGACGCCGTGTCCCCAGCCCCGTCCCGTAAATGAATACGCCGTCACGCGTCCGTTGCCGTCGTAGCGTTTGTTCATCACGAAAAGCTGTTCTTTAAGGCGCAGCGCCGAACGGATCTTGCCGCCTTTGAGCGAAAATCTACCGTTCGTGCCGATGATCTCAAGTTCGGTCGCGCGGCGCGAATAGCCTTTTTGTTTGATGTTGACATCGATCAGCGAACCGATTCCGCGGACGTAACGCGAGAGGCGCGACTGCATCGCCGAAGCCGAAAGATTCGCGTTCCATATTGTAAACGGCGACATATTTTCGGCAACCGTCGGTTGGGCGCTCGGTTTGACTTCGAGATAGATCACCGCGCCCGCCGCGTCGGTTTGAAAATTGACGGATTCGCCGCCGACGAGCGCGGTTTCCTTGACTTGATAAAGCTCATCGCCGAACTGCCGAAAGAGAAAAACGTCGGGGCGCAGGAAGAAAGTTTTCTTTGATTTGCCCTGCCGAATGTTGAGATTGCCATTGGCGGAGGCTTCCGTGACGCCGCTTTGCAAACCGGGCGTCCATTTTTTCTTATCGTAGATCTGCCCGATCAGACGCAGAATTTTGGCGCGTGAAAATGCTTTGTTCGGTTTCAAGGTCAGATCGGGATAGATCGCAAACCAACCATCGCGCAAAAGTACGGCGAGATTGGCACGCGCGTCTTTCGGAATTTCCGCCGCATCGTCGAATGAAAGCTGATAAGTGATGTCGGATTCCGATAAAAGCGTGTCGGAGTAGGATTCGGGATACATAAAGCCGACCAAAATTCGCGCCAGTTCGGCAGGTTTTGCCGTGTCTTTTGTGACATTCGGATAGGTTTTGCCGAATTTCGCGGCAAGCTGATTGAGCCAGTTTGAAAGCTCGCTCTGCGTCGGCGCGTCCTCAAACCAATCGTCGGACATTTGAACGGTACTTAATTGAAAACCGTTGACCGCCAGAAGCGACATCAGACGAACGATCTGCAAATTTTGTTCATCGCGCAGTTTAGCGGGCAGCCGCGAGGTTTTGACGAGAAAAGGCTCGAAATATTTGCGTCCTTCGAACGAACATTCGACGCCGCGTAAATACGGTTCGTCGAAGTCGAAAATGTTTCCCGAATTTTCGGTGCGTCCGCCGCAGGTCGAAGTGTAAAGCGCGTTGATCGGTTTGCCATTGTAGGTCGCGACAATGCCGCGCGTTTGCAAAACGGCTTGCGTCGGCATTGTCGCTTCGCTTGAAACGCCGCGATAAACCTGTGACCAAACGGTCGGCAGCAGATCAAAGCCCTGCGTTCCGAAACCGCCGATATTCGCGACCGCATAGGTTCGCGCCGCGATCGCCTGTGCCTTTTGCGCTTCGAGCGACGGCAACCCGAGTTCATTCGGGACGACGCCCAATAGATAATCTTCCAGCGAAACGACATTGACGACCGTCAGCGTGCCGCGTGAATTTACAAAGACCTCGATCTTTCCGCGATAGGCTTTGCCGTTTAATTTGACGGGCACAAGACGTTCGTTGACCGAACCGAAAGCGAGTGGTTTGAAAGAGGAAAACTTCGCCGCCTCGCCCGCGCCGGAAACCAGAATCTCTTTAATATTAGCGTCGATCGGGAGATTGGTGTTAATTGTCGATTGCGTCGAACCGGTCGGTTTGATCAAACTGCGGACTTCCGATCTTCCGCCTTTTTTTAACTGCTCGGAAAGCGCGACCGCGTCGTCCGACGGCTGCGTTTTCTTTTCCGTGACGATCAAGACATCTTCAAAGCCTTTGTCGGCGAGATCGACTTTGAATTGATTGGCTTCCTCGATGGTTTCCTTGGTATCGCCGACGATCACGCGCCACGTGTTCGGATCGGTGCCGAGCATCGCAAAGGCTTTTTCGCCCGTCGCCTCGCGAATATCGCCGGCGAGCGCGGTCGCTTCCGCCTGCGTTTCGATATTCTGGATCTCGAAATGATAAAACTCGATCTCGGGCGGGCGATATGCCCGCGCCGCGACAAAAACTTTATTGGTCGCGAGCAGTTTGTTCGGTTCATCCGGGCTGACCGCGACAAACGAAGAATCCGAGGTCGTGATCGATACCGAACGCGCATTCGTCGCGAGACCGATCCGGATGGTCGGTTCGCCCGCCAAATAAAAATAGTTGATCTCGGCGGCGGAAACTTTTGTCAGACTAATGAAAACGAGGAGAAAAGCGAAAAACAAAGGGAAACGTAAAACCATAATGATAAATTTTAACACCAATCGAAAAGCGCGGACAAGAATTTCAGGTGTAATTGCTCTCCGCGCTGATTATTTTGAGATGATTTCTATTTTGTTTCGCTCAAAGGCAGCATCTCAATTCCAAAGGCTTTTGGGTTTTCGCCAATGATTGCGGCGGCAAAAAACTTCGGC
>JBBQOA010000674.1:0-2430 GCA_038330465.1 Pyrinomonadales bacterium | reverse complement strand
ATAAAAAAAAATATACGTTTTGTTTCGTTTTGGGGGTTCCCGGGCCGCACAAAAAAAACGCTTAGCAAAAAACCTACCCCTCATAATAAAAAAACCAAAAACACACGACCGGAAAAGATATCGGAATGGGCGCCGAACAGGTTTACGGTGACGATGCCTCCGACAGTATTGTTGAATTCAAAACAACAAATGCCGATGGGCAAACCGAATTGATAAAACAACTGATCGTCAAAACCAAAAGTCAGGAAACGCAGGGAATCGCGATCATTCTGAAGGCAAGAGCGGCATATACGGATTCCGCCAGAATGAACAAAGTGCAGGGAAAAGTCGCCCTCAGAGTTAGTTTTTTGGCAAATGGCGCGGTTGGCAGTATCGAAGTAGTTTCGAGATTGGATGAAGGTTTAACCGAAACCGCTATCCAAGCCGCCCGCAAAATTGTTTTTATTCCGGCTCAAAGAGAAGGTGCCCGTTATTCCGTTACAAAGATGGTCGAATACTCTTTTACTATTTATTAAAAATGTCACATTTGCTCGAAGTAAATAATTTGGAAACTCAATTTCCGACGCGTGCCGGTTTGGTCAAAGCGGTCAATGATGTCAGTTTTTATGTTGACGAAGGCGAGCTGCTCGGGCTGGTCGGTGAATCCGGCTGCGGAAAATCGATCACCGCGCTTTCGGTGATGAGGCTGATTTCAAAGCCCGGAAAAATTGCCGGCGGATCGGTGAAATTTAAGGGCGAGGAATTGACGACCGTCGGCGAAGAACGAATGCGCGAGATTCGCGGCAATGATATTGCGATGATCTTTCAAGACCCGATGACTTCGCTCAATCCAGTTTTTACGGTCGGCGAACAAATTGCCGAAGCTCTGCGTCTGCATCGCAAATTGAACAAAAAAGATGCTTGGGACGCGGCGATCGAAGCGATGAAAGAAGTTTCGATTCCCGATCCGAGCCGCCGCGTCAAAGATTATCCGCATCAGCTTTCGGGCGGAATGCGCCAGCGCGTGATGATCGCGATGGCGCTCGCCTGCAATCCAGAACTGCTGATCGCCGACGAACCGACAACCGCGCTTGATGTAACGATTCAGGCGCAAATTCTTGAACTTCTTGATGAACTTCGAACAACGCGAAAACTAGCTGTTTTGCTGATCACGCACGATCTTGGCGTTGTTGCCGAGGTTGCCGACCGCGTTTGCGTGATGTACACGGGCAAAATCGTTGAAGAATCGGGCGTTGACGAGATTTTTGAGCATCCGAAGCATCCATACACGCAAGGTTTATTAAGATCCGTGCCGAAACTTTCGGCGCATCATCTCGAAAAAGTTTCGCGCCTGCAAACGATCGACGGAACGGTTCCGAGTCCGACAAATTTGCCGAAGGGTTGCCATTTTGCGCCGCGTTGCGAACAAGTGATGGATATTTGCGTGGCGGGCACGATTCCGCTGTACGAATTGGCGAATGACGTCAAAGTAAGATGCGTTTTGTATGATGAAAAACGAAAATTTGAAATTGCGCGGCACAAGACTTTATCTGCGTTATCCGATAATTGAGGATTTTAAGGAATTTGCCGAATCAAGCCGTCAAAGTCGAAGGTTTCATCGCGGTTTGGTAAATCCGCCGATGGATTTAGAAAAGTTTGAAAAATATATTGCTGCAAATGAAAGCGGAACAAACGAAAGTCTTTTAATTTGCCAAATCGAAAACTGTGCGATTTGCGGAGCAATCAACCTTTCGCAAATTTTTCGACGAGGTTTTCAAAATGCGTATCTCGGCTATTATTTGTTTGAAAAATTTACGGGTCAAGGTTTTATGACCGAAGCGGTCGAATTAGTTTTGCGGTTTGCCTTCAAAGATTTGAAACTGCACCGCATCGAAGCCAATGTTCAACCCGAAAATCTGCCTTCAATCGCCGTATTGAAGCGCTGCGGTTTTACAAAAGAAGGCTTTTCGCGCAATTATCTTAAAATCGGCGGAAAATGGCGCGACCACGAACGGTTTGCAATTGTTAAGGAAGATTGGAAGTTTAAAAAATGACAGCGACTCAAACTCAAAAAAAAGAACTTGTAACGGTCCGAAATCTCGTCAAACATTTCGCACTCGAAAATTCGGATGAAGTGGTGCGGGCAGTTGACGACGTTACATTTGACATTTTTGCCGGCGAAACGCTCGGACTGGTTGGCGAATCAGGCTGCGGGAAATCGACCGTCGGGCGTTGTATTTTGCGGCTTTACGAACCGACGAGCGGAGAAGTTTTGTTTGAAGACAAAGATATTATCGGGCTGCCGAACAATCAAATGCAAAAGCTGCGGCGCGAAATGCAGATCATTTTTCAGGATCCATATGCCAGTTTAAATCCCCGGCTTTCGATCCTTTCAACTGTTTCCGAACCGCTGAAAATTCACGGCATCGGCAAAAAAACCGAACAAAAGGC
>JBBQOA010000673.1:0-2432 GCA_038330465.1 Pyrinomonadales bacterium | reverse complement strand
GAGGAGATGGAAATTCGAGTTTTAGCCGATCAGGACACGGCAAAATTGACCGCCAAATTTTACGGCGCGAAACCGGTTCAGCTTTTTTGGTCGAATGCGGAAAAAGCGAATATCGGAAAAATCGTCGTTCCCGCAAATATTGTTTCGGGTCAGTATGTCTTAACCGTTTCAGCCGAAGATTTTGCGCATAACCAATCGTCCGAGGAAATTCAGGTTGAAGTTATCGCCAATTAATAAAAATCTATAAATTATGGGTTTTAACGCAATGATAAAAATGAAAATTTTACGAGTAATTCAGTTTTCAATTTACTTTATGATTTTGCCCAGCGCGCTGTTTTATGGCTTTAAAACAATAAATTCGGCGGAATTTGAGCAAAATAACAAAGCCGCTGCATTTGAAAACGCAGTTTACACGCGAACCGAGTTTTTTGGCGCGAATGCAATTGTTCCGTTTCCGACCGAAGAAGCCCGCAAACGTCTCGGTGAAGTTTTACAACAATTTCCCGACGATCCGCAAATCTTGCTAAAACTTGCCGAATTGGACGAAAAACTCGGGCGATTTAACGAATCCGAACAAGAGATCAAAGCCCTCAAACCCGAAAATTTCGAGGCTTTAGCCGATTTTTACGGACGCCGCGCCGAATTTGAAAAACAAGCCGAAATTCTCGAAATTATTTTGCGTAATGCGCCGGAATCAAAACGCGCCAATGCATTTTCTAACCTGCTGTATCTGGCGAAAAAACACGATCTGAAAAATTATCTCGCTCCCGAATTTTATCAAAAACTGATCGCCGAAGACGATGCTTCAATTGCCGTCCTTTTTGAATATATCGAAAAATTGATCGAAGAAAATAATTACCCGCAAGCACTCAAACTCATCGAAGAAAACTATTCAAAATTTCCCGCTTCGAAAAATAATTTTCTTGAAAAGAAAATCTCGATTTTGATCTTGCAAGGCAAAATTGACGCCGCCGAAAAGGTTGAAACGGAAGCATTTAACCCATTTTGGACGGATCAGGAAAGCGAAAATTTTTATAATTTTTTGCGTGACCACGACCGCTATCGTCTTTATGAATCTAATCTCCGGCAGAAATTCCGGCAAAATCCGGTTGATTTTCAAACGGCAATTCGGCTCATTCATTTTGAAAGAAATGAGGGCAATGATTTTAGCGAGATTGTCCGAAAACTAGAAAAATCGCGAGCGGAAAAGAAGATCGTCTGGCAATCGGACGAACTTTTAACGATTTCGCAGTTTTTGATCGAAGCGGGCGGTGGAGATACGGCGTCGCGTTTTCTGTACACGCTTTGCACAGATTTTAAGCTCGAAAAGCAGAGCGATTTGCGGCGGCGGGTATTGTATCAACTTTTTGAACTGTTGTCTGATGCGGGTTATGAAAAACTGGCTTTGACAGGCGGAAATCTCGATTTTTACGAATCGGTCGCAAAATCCGATATTCATCCCGGCATCACGAGCGGAATCTTGTCGCTGATTTTTTCGGACACAAATCCGCGCACCGAATTCGATCAGAAACAGAAAACCGCCGTGAACCTTTTCAATCACGCCGCCGCGTATCGAATTTTTCAGGAATTCAAAACCGAATACGCGGCCGCGCCCGAACTCGCGCAGATGTATCTCGATATCATCCGGCTTTATACTATTACTGATAATCTGGAAATCGCCTCCGAAACACTGACTGAATTTGAACAGAAATTTTCAAATTTTCCCGATTTTCCCGATGCCTCAATAAAGCTCGCCGATGCCTATATCGCCGCCCAAAATTATCAAAAAGAACGCGAAATTTATCAGCAATTACTCGATTTTCTCGGCAAAACCGAGCGACCGAAATTTCCTCTCTTTGATTCACAGAATAATACGGATCCGACTGATTTGACGCAAATCAAACCGCCGATTTCGACTTATCCGCCGAATACCAACGAGGGAATCAACCCTCAAAATGTCCGATTGAGTGCCGAATCTTATGAAAGTTATACGGGAAATTACAGAAATTATCTGGCGGTTAAAAAAATCGGAATCTTCTATTCAGATGTAATTTCGCGGTATGTTTCTTCGCTCGCAAGGGAAAATAAAACTCCGGAAATATTAAAACTTTACGCCGATGAAACCGCAAAATATCCCGGCGAACAAAGGCTTTACGAACAAATGCTGCAATGGCTCGGGCAAACCAACCTTGCCGACAAACAATTCGAAGTTTACCAAAATGCGCTCCGGAATTTTCCGCAAAAATCGTGGAAAGACCGATTTGCCAGATGGCTCATCCGCAACAAACGAGATGATGATTTTAGGGAATTTTCAAACAACTTTGTCGCGACCTTTGACAATAACGAAACTCGGGATTATTTACGGCAATTCATTGACGGAAAGGAATTTGGCGATGCTAAAAGTTTCGACGGACAGTTATTTTTTGCTCTTT
>JBBQOA010000672.1:0-2436 GCA_038330465.1 Pyrinomonadales bacterium | reverse complement strand
GTTACGGAATGGCGCCTTATTCGATGTTCGAACTGACCTCGGTCGGCTTTCTGACGTTTGCCGTCGGGACGCTTTATATGCTCTTTGTCGGTCGGAAAATGCTGCCCTCGCGCGGCGGCGAAGATTCGCTGACCGAGCAGTATCATATCCGCGAATATGTTTCCGAACTGCTTGTTTTGTCGGGTTCGCCGCTGATCGGCAAAACTTTGGGCGAAGCCGACCTTAATCACGAACTCGAACTCAACGTACTCGGCATCATTCGCGGCAAAGAGCAGAAGATCGCGCCGAATGCCCGCGAACGCATCGAATTTAACGACCTTCTGATCGTCGAAGGACGCCTCGCCAATATTCTCAACGTCAAAACCGAAGCCGGACTCGAGATCAAAGCCGATTTCAAGCTCAAAGACGGCATTCTCGAAAACGGCGATGTCGAGCTTTTCGAGGTGATGGTGATGGTCGATTCGCAGCTTGTCGGGCAAACCTTGAAAGCCATGCGGTTTCGGCAGGTTTATAATCTGACCGTGCTCGCGATCAATCGCCACGGCGAAACTTTTATCGAAAAACTGAGCGAAGTGCCGCTCAAATTCGGCGACGTGCTGCTCGTGCAGGGCAAACGCGAAGAGATCGAACCGCTCGTCGTCGATCGGCAAATGCTGTTGCTCGAAGACGTTTCGGCAAGCAGCAGGCGAACGGAAAAACGCAAATGGGCGCTCGCCGCGTTCGGGCTTTTTCTCGCATTATCGCTTTCAAAAGTCGTCATCGGTTACGAAATTCCGCTCGCGATTTGTGTGCTGTTAGGCGTTCTGCTGCTGCTCGCGACGAAAACCGTCCGCTATACCGAGCTTTACACGCTGATCGATTTTCGGCTGCTTGTGCTGATCGCCTGTATGATGAGCTTTGGCGTCGCGATGGAAAAAACCGGAACGGACAAATTTCTCGCGGCTTTGATCGTTCAATATTTCGAGCAATACGGTTCGCTCGCGGTGCTTGCCGGGTTTTTTGTGCTGACTGTCGGATTAACGCAGCCGATGTCGAACCAAGCCGCCGCGCTTGTCGTCCTGCCCGTCGCGGTCAAAACGGCGATCGCTTTGGGTTTAAATCCGCGCACCTTTGCCGTCGCGATCACCTACGCCGCGTCGTTTTCCTTTATCACGCCGCTCGAACCGGCGTGCGTGCTGGTTTACACGCCCGGACGCTATAAGTTTATGGATTTTGTCAAGGTCGGCACGATTTTAACGATCGTCGTCTTTATCGTCGCTATTTTACTCGTGCCCGTTTTCTGGCAATTTTGATGATTTAAGGAGAGCAAAATCTCTCATTAAACACTATCTACATTGAGCATCATTTTTTTGCCGACGCCCCAACCGCCGCAGAATGTGAAAATCTCCTGCATCGCCGCCGTTGATTGCTCAACGCCTTTTTCAACGATCGTTTTGCCCGGCGCGATACAGCCTTCGACCTGATACGGATAATTTGCTGCGTGGATCATAAATTCGACCGCGCCGCCGCTTTTGAGTTTGCAGTTATGTCCGTATTCGCCGCTCGCCTGTATATAAAATCCCTTCCCGATCTTCGCCGTTTCATACATCGAACACAGATATAAACCCTTCGGAAGAACCCAGTAACCGCCGCGCCGCTCGATCGTATCCAGATAAATATTGCCGACCAGCATAACGCCGCGTTCGCCCATCGCCGTTTTTGAATCCTTCGGATTGGTCGCGCTCAATTGAACGCCCGTTCTGACCAGATAAACGGTCGGTAACGCCGAAATATCTTCACTTGCCATAATTTTTCCTCCTGAATTTTGTAAATAATTTGCTTTTTGTAAAATTATCAATTTCCCAAAAAAACAAGACGGAAAAAAATTCGGTTCATTGCCGACAAAATATTACGCTCCGGCGGGCGCGATTTTTTCGGGAACCACCGAAGTTTCGTCTGAATCTTCGGTCAGCGAATCATTGACGAGTTTTTCCTGTTCGAGATGATGGATCGCGTAAGAACCGGTCGCCGGCGAGGCGGACGCGGCGCGTCCGACATAGCGCAGACTCAGATCGCCCTTGATCTCGCGCAGACGGCTTTCGACAAACATCCAGCCGCCCATATTTTGCGGTTCTTCCTGCGTCCAGAAAAGCTGCGTCGCGTTTTTGTACGAAGCAAAAACTTCCTTCAATTTTTCAGCCGGGAACGGATAAAATTGTTCGAGTCTGAGAATTGCCACGCGGTCATCCGCCGCCGCCGCGCGTCCGGCGTCAAGATCATAGAAAACCTTGCCCGAACACAGCACGATTCGTTTGACTTTCGATCTGTCGGAAATCTTCGCGTCGTCGATGACGGGTTGAAATCCGCCGCCGGTCAATTCTTCGACACTCGAACTCGCGGCGGGCAAACGCAGCAGACTCTTCGGCGTCATCACGATCAGCGGACGCACTGTTTCCT
>JBBQOA010000671.1:0-2440 GCA_038330465.1 Pyrinomonadales bacterium | reverse complement strand
ATCGGAAATATGTTTTTTTGTGTTGCCTTCACCTCGATTGTAAGAACTGATTGCAAGTGGCAAACCAATCGCATCGCTTCCGAAAAAATTGTCAATCATTTTTCTGAAATATTTCGCCGCCGCGCCCGCCGCCGGTTTTGGCTGACATCTTTCGTCGGGATTTGTCGGCGAGGCGTTTTTTTTTGTGTTTAATCCTAAATCTTGGGCGACAAGGGTACTAAACTGAAACATTCCCAAAGCTCCGTTCGGTGCCTGCAGACACGGGCAAAATTCGGTTTCGATCATTGCCGTGTAAAGTCCGATTTGGGGCGGCAATTTCTGGGCGGAAAATTCTTCGTTGATGGCGGCGGCATTTTTACTGCCGCGCATAATGATGGAGGTCAAATCATTTCTGAACAGGCTTTTTGAATCGCAGCTGTCAAGTTTGGGTTTGGACAAACGCGCTACATATCCGTCAAGGTCAGACTGGATCATGCGCAGCCCTTCGGCGTTGATCTCGTCGCCTTTGGTGCGTCCGAAAAGTGCTAAGATCTCGTCGGATTTGGCGGCGATAAAGCGAAGTTTCTCGTCACCATCCATTTGCGAATAAGTTTTAGTCTCGACCGCCGGTGTTTTGGTCTCGACCGCCGGTTTGGTATCGGTTTTTTGCGCGCAAGCAAATTGCGAAAGCATCATCAGCCCTAGAAAAAGGACAAAGAAAGATCGTTTCATCTCAAAGTTCTCCCAAAAAATATTGATGTATCGAGTCGAACTCATCTTACAGGAGCTTTTTAAAGAACTCAAGTTTTATTGATTTTCCAGCGCATTGAAAATAAACGGAAAAGTCGCCCATGATTGTCCGCGATGTTGCGGGCGAAAGGCGAAGAGAATGATCTTGCCTTTGCCGTAAATGGCTTCGGCGAGTGCCGTTTTGCCGTTCATATATTTTTCGCCGAGTGTCCAGCCTGAAAGAAGTGAATCTTTCGCGGCGTAGTTGGCAATAGTTTTGACCTTCGATTCGTCAGTGATCTCATACGCCGAACTGTTTGTAAAATACGCGGCGGTTTCTTCGCGTAAACCTTTTGCCAACGCGCTTTTTGTGTCAACTTCGAGCTTGACGACCGAGCCGGGATTGTAAAATTCCGAGCGTTTCAAGCCGTCCAGAACATTTTTGAGCGGCAGATTAAACCGCTTGATGATCATTTCGCAGCTGTCGTCGAAACAGATCAGTTTGCCGCCGTTTTCCACGAATTTCTTGAGATTCTCAACGCCCCGCTCGCCGATTCCGCCCGCGAATTCTTCGGCGTAACGCGTTGCGCTCAAACCGTTAACGATGGTTCTTTCGTTATCGGCAGGCAAAATGAGCGCGTCGTATTTAAGATTGTTCGCGCGAAAATCTTTGTCGGAAACCGCTGAAAAGGGAATTTGGAAATTATCGAGCACAAGCCGCGTCCAGCCTTCGTCCATCGAACCCGTAAAGCCTTTGTAAAGACCGATCTTCGGCGCGGTTTTGAGCGGATTCGGCAATTTCGCGAACGGTTCTTTGGTCGGCGCAAGATTCAAAACGCCGCGCGCCTGATTGATATTTTCGACCTTTTTCAGCGAGGTTTTGAATTTATCCAAATTGCGGACGTTCCAAACCGCTTCCGTTTCAACGCCCATTTGCAAAGGCAGCGTCCAGCCGGCGACATCGTAGGGCACTTCCGCCTCGCCGCCGGGCGTCAGACGATGCGGGTAAACCTGTTTTTCAAAAAGACTCAAAATATTATTTTTCTGCGCCTGATTAACAAAGATCAAAAACGATCCCAAGGGCATTTCGTGAAAATCGTCGCGCTTTTTTTCGTCCAACGCAAAATAACCTTCGCCGGTCATTTGCTGAACCTCGATGCCTTGCCCCATCAGGATTTCGAGAAATCGCGAAACGGTTTCGGCAGCGGGTTGTCCCGCCGTGACGACGAAAGCCTGCGGATCGTCAAGATTTCTCGCGAGATTTGCCTTGCCGAGATCGTAAAACGAGCGCAGATAACGCGGACGAAATTTCGCCGCCATTTCGAGCAGACCGCGCGATGCGATCTGCTCGATATTGGCAATATCGGCAGGTCGCCACGCGCCGCCGCGCCACACGTCCGGATAATTTGTCGCCGATTCGAGCAAACTCGCAAGTCCGCGAACGGGACGGTTTGAGCGCAAATCTTCTTCCGTCACGGTGATCGGCGACATCAGATTCGCGCTCGCGGCTTCCGACAGAATGCCGATCGAATTGTGATAATAGGGCGCGGAGCGAAAACCGCCGTGCCACCAGGTGTCGTAGGTTGAATTGGTCGCGACGCCCGCGATATTTTTTGCTTGCAGATCAGCCGCCATTTTGTAGCCGATGAGCCCGACTTCGCGCAAAATCGAAGGCGCGACACGCGGATTGACCGGATCGAAAAACGGCGGAATAATAAAGCGCGATGAATTT
>JBBQOA010000670.1:0-2444 GCA_038330465.1 Pyrinomonadales bacterium | reverse complement strand
GCCCGATGTCGATCCGACCTCAAAAGATTTCGACACCGAAGACGGTGCGGAGCTTTCGGGTAATGCCGGGACGATGGTCGATCTGATCAATCGCTGTCTGCACGAAGAAATGGAGCGCGATGAACGCATCATCGTGTTCGGCGAAGATGTCGCCGACGTTTCGCGCGAAGAATATCTTGACACCGTCAAAGGCAAAGGCGGCGTTTTCAAAGTGACGGCGAATCTTCAGCGCAAATTCGGTTCGGTCAGAGTTTTTAATTCGCCGCTTGCCGAAGCGAACATCATCGGACGCGCGATCGGTTTGGCTCTGCGCGGACTGAAACCGGTCGTTGAAATTCAGTTTTTCGATTATATTTTTCCGGCAATGCACCAGATCCGCAACGAATTGGCGACGATGCGCTGGCGTTCGGACGGCGAATCAAAAGCGCCGATCGTGATGCGCGTCCCCGTCGGCGGATATTTGAAAGGCGGCGCCGTCTATCACTCGCAATCGGGCACGACGCTTTTCGCGCACACGCCCGGACTGCGCATCGTCTATCCTTCGACCGCGCTTGACGCCAACGGTTTGCTCCGCACGTCGATCCGCTGCGACGATCCCGTCATGTTTCTCGAACATAAACATCTGTACCGGCAGGTTTACAACAAATCGCAATATCCGGGCTCAGAATTTATGATCCCGTTCGGCAAAGCGAAAAAGGTACGTGAAGGCAGCGATGTCACGATCATCACGTTCGGCGCGCTCGTCGAACGCTCGAATCAAGCCGCGAAACGGCTCGAACAGCAGGGAATTACGGTCGATCTGATCGATCTGCGGACGCTCGTTCCCTACGATTGGGAAGCGATCGCCGAATCGGTCAAGAAAACTTCGCGGGCGCTCGTCGTTCACGAAGACCCGCTTTCCTACGGCTACGGCGCGGAGATCGCAGCGCGGATTTCCAACGAATTGTTTGAATATCTCGATGCGCCGGTCCGCCGAGTCGGCGCGACCGATACCTTTGTCGGCTACGCTCCGCAGCTCGAAGATTTCATTCTGCCGCAATCGGACGACGTCGAAAAAGCAATACAATCATTGATGAAGTATTAGAATTTTTCATTACAAAGACACCAAAAGATACAAAGGTATAAAGTTGAACTTTGTGTCTTTTTGGGTTTTTGTGGTGAACTATTTCAAACTATAAATTCCGGTTGCCAAACGTTCTGCAAAACCTTCGGCAACGAGCGCGTGATTTGCCTTGCCGGCTTCCCATCGCGGAAAGCCGAATGCGCGCGCGAATTCGCCGAGCGCGGTCGTGCCGCACATTTTCAAAAATTCGCGGGCGAGTTCTTTAATTCCTTCTTTGCGGGAAACTTTCTTTGCTAATTCCTGCGGGAAACGCGCTTCCGCCAAAGTCCAGATATATGTAAATTTCGGCTGATAAAGAACTTCCTGCGGAACGACCTTTAAACATTTTTGGAGTTCGTCTAATGCTTTGGTCAGATTTTTTCGATCTTCAATTTTCGCTTCGGTGCGCAGGTCCGCCGTGCCCATTTCCCATTCTTTTCGTAAAACCTTTAAAACCCGCTGCGCGTCCGCCGATAATTTCGTCTTTTCATCTTTTTTCGGCACGCCCCAAATCGCGTTGAAATGAGGAATCAGACGCGGCGCGATAAATGTCGAACGACCTTTGCAGAGTTTTGAATAGTAAACCTTGCCGCGCATCATCACTTCGTCCTTGAGCGTCCACGCGAGACTTGTTTCGTAATCTTTCTGGACATTTTTCGGCGTGTGCGCATCGCGCCGACCGCAGACAGCGATATAAACCGACGGCAAATTCGTCCGCGAATCGGTCAACCCGAGACAAAATCCGAGATCTTCGACCATTGCTTCGACCTCCGGCGCGGTTTCGATCTTCAAAGTTTCCTCGCGCCGCCATTTTCGGTCGCGGAAGTCTTCGACCTCTTCAAACGAAATTTCCATGCAAATATTAAATCACAGATGACACAAAACAGCACAGGTGAAAGATGAAGTAAAAGAAAAAAGCCTCGCGTTTTGCAAACGAGGCTTTTGAAAGTTGTTTTGAGTCCCGCCTTCAGGCGGTTTTTTCTTACCTGTAAAGTTTATTAAAGGTGGAGATTAAGCCGCCTGAAGGCGGGACTCAAAACTAAATTTATCTATTCGGTGCAGACGCTGTGACCGTGATCATCGAGCCTTTTTTCAAGTCTAAATCATCTTTGCCTTGCAAAACAACTGAACCGGCGCCCGCGCCGCCGCCGATGATCGCGCCGATCGCCGCGCCTTTGCCGCCGCCCGCAATTGCGCCGATGATCGCGCCTAAGCCGGCGCCGATGCCCCCGCGTTTGACGGTTTCTTTTGTTTGGCTGTCGCCTTTCGCCGTGCCTTCGGTGTCGATCTTGACGACCTTCCCCTCGGTGTCGGTAATATTTTGCAGGTAACCGGCAAATTC
>JBBQOA010000669.1:0-2451 GCA_038330465.1 Pyrinomonadales bacterium | reverse complement strand
ATTCGGCGGTTTTCTCGATTCGTCGCTCGACCGAGTTTCCGATATGGTCTGTTTTCTCGGCATTATGATCTTTTATGCTTCGAACACGCCGCAGCATTCGATCGTTAACGTCTTTCTCGCCGGCGTCGGCTGGCTCGGTTCGATCATGGTCAGCTACACGGCGGCGCGTTCCGAAGCGGCGGGCGTCAAAGCGAATGTCGGATTTTTGCAGCGCCCCGAACGCATCGTATTATTTATCATCGGCGCCTTGTCGACGTGGGATTGGAATTCAAATTTCTTTTTGTTTAATCGGATGCCGCAGGTGCTCTGGGTTTTGGCAGTCGGTTCGATGTGGACGTTTGTCCAGCGGATGATCTTTATCTGGAAGGAATTTAGAAAAATGGAAGCGGAAAATTAACGGCAGATTTTATGCAGTGGCTTATTAACTATATTTCTAAATTTTGGACATCGTTGACATGGGGCGAAATCGGGTTGGGCGTTGGATTGTTTTTACTTTCATTCGGTCTTAGTTTTTTGGCGATCGGAATCGTTGTCGTCAAGGTTCCCGAAAATTATTTCAGCACGCATTACGAACGTGATTTTTTGCCCGGCAGTCCTTTTCTGATTCGTTGGGGCGCGGTCATTTTGAAAAATATTCTCGGTGTCATTCTGGTCATCATCGGAATAATTTTGTCGCTGCCGGGTGTTCCGGGGCAAGGGTTTTTGACGATTTTGATCGGGTTGATAATGATCGACATTCCGGGCAAACGACCGTGGGAAGCGCGAATCATCAAACGTCCGACGATTTTAGCGGCAATCAATAATTTAAGGGCGAAATATAACAAACCTCCGCTGGTTTTAGATTGAAATGGGACTTTTTGATATTTTTAGAGGCAAGAAAAAAACGCCGACCGAAGCTGAACGACGGGAATATTTGCTCAAACAAGGCAGAATCACCGAAGGTACGATCATTGATTCCGAAACCAAGGATAACGGCGACGAGATCGTCTATTATTACTACACGATCCACGGCGTCGATTTTGAATCGTCCGACACGCTAACCGCTAAACAAATGGAAACGCCCTTAAAATATGCGCCCGGCGCCAAGGTCAGCATTCGATACGAGCCGAAAAATCACGGAAATTCGGTGCTGGATTAAGATATATGTTTAAGAAAATATTGATCGCCAATCGCGGAGAGATCGCCTGCCGTGTGATTCGCGCCTGCCGCGAGATGCAGATCAAAACGGTCGCGGTCTATTCCGAAGCGGACAAGAACGCGCTCCACGTGCGGATGGCGGACGAGGCGTATTTGATCGGTCCGCCGCCCTCGTTGGAAAGCTATCTGCGCCGCGATAAGATCATCGAAGTCGCGAAAAAATCGGGCGCCGAAGCGATTCATCCGGGTTACGGATTTTTGTCGGAAAACGCGGAATTCGTCCGCGAAGTGGCGAATCAAGGCTTGACGTTTATCGGTCCGCCGCCGGAAGCGATGGAAGGTTTGGGCGGCAAAATGTCGGCGCGGCGAATTGCTGTCGAAGCCGGCGTGCCGATCGTGCCGGGGACGACCGAGCCTTTAAAATCCTTTGAAGATGCGCGCGAAATTGCCGCCGAAATCGGTTATCCGGTGATGCTCAAAGCCTCGGCGGGCGGCGGCGGCAAGGGAATGCGGCTGGTTGAAAACGAAGGCGATCTAAAGAATGCGCTCGAAGCCGCGCAATCGGAATCGCTCGCTTCTTTCGGCGACGACGCGGTTTATGTCGAAAAAGTGATTGTTCGTCCGCGTCACATCGAGATTCAAGTTTTCAGCGACAAACACGGCAATCACGTCCATCTCGGCGAGCGCGAATGTTCGATCCAGCGCCGCCATCAAAAAGTTATCGAAGAATGTCCGTCGCCGATCGGTGACGCGGATCTGCGCCGAAAAATGGGCGAATGTGCCGTGCTGGTCGCGAAAGCCGTCAATTATGTCGGTGCCGGAACGGTCGAGTTTCTCGTTTCGGATCTCGACCGATCGTTTTATTTTCTGGAAATGAACACGCGTCTGCAAGTCGAACATCCGGTCACCGAACTCGTCACGGGAATCGACCTCGTGCGTGAACAGATCAATGTCGCGTTCGGCGAGAAACTTTCGTTTACGCAGGACGCGGTTCAAATGCGCGGTCACGCGATCGAATGCCGCGTTTATGCGGAAGACCCGGAAAATAATTTTCTGCCTTCGCCGGGAAAGATCACGCGGCTGCGGGTTCCGCAGGGCAGCGGCGTTCGCGATGACGGCGGAATTTACGAAGGTTCGGAGATTTCGATCTATTACGATCCGATGATCTCAAAGTTTGCGGTTCACGGGCGCAACCGCGCGGAAGCGATCGACCGGATGCGCCGGGCGCTTCAGGAATACGAGGTTGGCGGAATCAAAACGACACTCGCTTTTTTTCGCGCAGTTGTCGAAGATCCGGAATTTATCGAAGGACGC
>JBBQOA010000668.1:0-2457 GCA_038330465.1 Pyrinomonadales bacterium | reverse complement strand
ATGCGGTTTTCAAGCGACCGCAACGAATTGACTTCGCCGCTTGTCTCGCGCAGAAACTCGACGGCTTCCTTGCGCAGGTCATCCGTGACGACTTTCGGTTTTTCTTTTTCGGGCGTTTGAGCAAAGACGGCGTGAAGACTGAGTAAAAGTAAAACTGCGAAAAAAATTGTTCGATTAAACATTCGATAATGATAAAGCCTCTGAAAGAAATAGTAAACAAAAACTTCACTTTGAAACGGACGGTGAATTCATTTAACATCTTAGATACTGAAGTTTCGAGTTCCGCAAATGCCAAGTTCCAAGTGTTCCAAAATGAATTTATTTTAACCTGAAATATGGAACCCGCAACCCGGAATTAATTGTTTGGAACTTGGCATTTTTTAGCTTTCAATGATTGAACTGACGCCGAAAACATTTGAAGAATTTCTCGCTGAAACCGCCAAAGGCAATGTCGTGCCGATCGTCCGCAGCGTTCTGGCGGATCTGCACACGCCGGTCGGCGCTTTTTTGCGCGTCGCCAACGATGCCGAACAAGCCTTTTTGCTTGAATCGATCGAAGGCGGCGAGCGGCTCGCGCGTTATTCTTTTCTCGCCGCCAATCCGTTTATGACGGTTCGCTCGCATAATTCGCAAACGATTTTGGAAAAAGACGGCTCGCGCAAACTTTATCCCGACCGGACGCTGGTTGATTTTCTGCGAAAACATTTTGCGCGGCACAAACTGGCGCGGCGCGAAAAGCTTCCGCCATTGTGCGGCGGCGCGGTCGGCTTTGTCGCCTACGACGCGGCGCGGTGGTTTGAAAAAGTTTTGGACGATCATCAAAAAACCGATAAAAATGATGCGATCTGGATGTTTTTTCGCAACATTCTGGTTTTTGACCGTTTGAAACACCGCATCGAGATCGTTTCGATCGTTTTCACCGACGAAGCCAAGGGCGACGAAACGAAACTCCGCAAACTCTACACGGAAGCGGTTGAAGAAACGGCGCGGCTCGAAAAGATCCTGCAGGAAAATTCGCTGCCGGTCGTCACTTCGGAAAAGCGCGAACCGGCGGAAACCGCCAAGTTTTCGTCGAATTGGAAAAAGGCGGATTTTCTCGGCGCGGTCAGGAAAATTAAAGAGCATATTCTCGCAGGCGATGCTTATCAGGTCGTGCTTTCACAGAAGTTCAAACGGCAAACTTTCGCCGAACCGATCAATATTTACCGCGCTTTGCGAACGACAAACCCTTCGCCGTATATGTTTTACGTCAAGCTCGGCGCGGAAACATTGATCGGCGCGTCCCCCGAAATGCTCGTCCGCTGCAATGGTCGCAAGCTCGAATATCGTCCGATCGCCGGAACGCGCAAACGCGGCGCGACCGAGCCCGAAGACTGGATGCTCACCGAAGATCTGCGGTCGGATATGAAGGAAATTTCCGAACACGTGATGCTCGTCGATCTCGGCAGAAACGATCTCGGCAGAGTTTCCGAATACGGCTCGGTAGAGGTCGCCGAATTGATGAAAATCGAAAAATATTCACACGTTCAGCATCTTGTAACGAGTCTGAAATCGCGTTTAAAGGACGGTTTAGACCGTTTCGACGCACTTGCTTCGTGTTTTCCCGCCGGAACGGTTTCGGGCGCGCCGAAAGTCCGCGCGATGCAGATCATTGATCAACTCGAACCATCGAAACGTGGCGTTTACGCGGGCGCGATCGGCTATATCGACTACGCCGAAAATCTCGATACGTGTATTGCGATTCGCACGATCCAACTCGAAAACAACACGGCTTCAATTCAGGCAGGCGCGGGAATCGTCGCCGATTCCGTTCCCGAAAAGGAATATGAGGAAACGATCAGCAAAGCGCGGGCACTCGTCAAAGCGATCGAAATGGCGGAAAATTTTGACAAGACTTAAAATTTTGACAAGACTTAAAATTATGAAAATTCTTCTGACTTTTTTACTTTTAACGATCATGCTTGTGAGTCTGGCGGCGTGCGGCGCGCGCTCGACTAAAACCTCGCCCGATATGGCGCAGAGTCTTTTGAAAGTGCGCGGGTTTGATTTTACCGAAGACGAATTTTTCAAGGCGATCAAACAATCGGACGCGCCTGCCGTCAGCCTTTTTCTGCAAGGCGGAATAAACGTCAATGCCAAAAATAAAGCCGGCGAAACCGCGCTGACTGCCGCCGCCGCGAGTGCTGATGTGCCGACCATCAAAGTTTTGCTTGAAAAAGCCGACATCAACGAACGCGACGGCGCGGGCAATATGCCGCTGTTTGTGGCTCTGAAAAAAGAGCGGAACGAAATTTTTGACTTTCTGCTCGACAATAACGCCGATGTCAACAGCAGCGGCACGGCAAAAAATATCAAAGAACAAAGCGTTCTCTATGTCGCGGTTTTGCTTGATAAAACCGATGTCATCCAAAAACTTCTCGACAAAGGTGCCGATCCGGGGTTGACCGATAGCGGCGG
>JBBQOA010000667.1:0-2462 GCA_038330465.1 Pyrinomonadales bacterium | reverse complement strand
AAACTTCGTGTCCGTGGAGTTAATTGCCGCATAAAACTATCGTTTGATAAACGAAATACTGCCGCGTTGATTGGTCACCGTGATCGTCGCGCTGCCGTTCCCGTTTTTGCCGACGACGCGTCGCATATCGCTGACAAAATTCATGTTTCCGCTCGAAAATGCGCCGAGCGAGATATTGCGCGTCGAAGGCGCCGTCGCGACCAGCTTAAAGCCCGCATTAAACGGAATCCGCAGATTGATGTTGCCGCGCGTCGATGTGAAACGATAATTTCCCTCCGATTGAATTTCGCCGTCGTAAAAAATATCGCCGATCACGTTTTCCGCCGAAACGTTGTCTGCTCCGATATTCGTCAAGGTGATGTCGCCTTCGCTCGAAATATGCGCGCGGACAAGCGTGCCGTGCAGATTGCTGACGTTCAGATTGCCCATCCGCGTTTCGATGTCAACCGACGACGAACGCGGAACTTTGATGTTGAAATTGACGTTGCCGACCTCGTTTCTGCCCTGATTATCTTTGACGACGTTGATCAGAATCATTCCGCTCAAACTCTGCGGAACAATGTTTGCCGCCGGTGCTTCGAGATAAGCCGAGATCTGAATCTGGTCTTTGTCCCAACCTTCGACCGTCACGGTGCCGGTCCGGTTCGTCAATTGAAGACGAACATTTTTACTCGCCGGATAAGTTTTGGAAAACTTTTTCTGGGCAAAAATATCCTGTGCGGCAAAGGACGCAAAGAAAAAAACTACGCTCAACAGAATCGTAGTTTTTTCTATCGCGGAAATCTTGAGAAATTTTTTCAACTTCACGATCATTGCTAAAAAACTAAAACTAAAGTTCGGAAAATTCACGCAACAGCTCCATTTTTTCGTTGAGCGCCGAATCGAGCATCTCGTTTGAGAGCTCGTCTTGCGGATTTTCCTGTAAAATCCCGGTGTATTCATTGACGGCTTGATTGATCTCGTTCAAATTGCGGTCAAAAGCATCGCGCAAATTTGCATTCCATTGCACACGGCGAGTTTCGACGCGTTTGTTCCAATAATCAATCGCCGCTTCGCGTTCCTTCAGAACACGCGCGCGTTTTTGCAGCGGCGTTTCCATCAGCCCGACTTTGCCTAAAATTTTTTCAAAAAGGGTCGGTTGCGAATTGACCGACATATCACTGTCGGTCACGTTATAATTTCGAATCCCGATGATCGTCACGATCGAACTGATTAACGCAATTCCCAAAACCGCCGAAGCGACCTGCATAAAAGAGAAATTCCAACGGCGCGGCAACCAACCGGTTTGCGCTTCGATAATTTCTTTTTCTTTTTCTTTTGCCTTATTTTCCTTGTAGATCTCGGCTTGAACTTCGCTTTCGATCACGTTATTGATGCGGCACCAGAGAGCTTGCGGATTCGGCGGAATAACGGTTTGGTCCTGTTCGAGTTGGCAAAGATCCATAATCATCGCCAAATCTTCACAGACCTTTGAACAGGGTTCACAAACGGCAAGATGTTCACGGATGTGATTCGAACTCGCTTCATCGAGTTCGTTATCCAAGAACACACTTATCAATTGTTGACAATGTTCGCAGTTCATTTCTAAGTTTATCTGTAAATTAATATCGGTTTTGCCAAACCACTTGCTAAAATAATGATTTCCGCTTTAATAGATTGCGCGAAAAATCAATAGGTTGCCTGTCCAAGCCGAAAAGTTTTTAATCATTTCGCTTGATTAACAAGCCGCGCAGTTTCAAACGCGCTTTATGCAGTTGTGATTTTGATGTTCCGACCGAAAGTTTGAGCATTCGGGCAATTTCCTCGTGTTCATAACCTTCGACATCGTGCAAAATAAAAACTTTTTTGTAACCCGGCGGCAATTGTTCGATGGCTTTATTGAGCGCCAGCCGATCGATCACAAACATTTTGTTCGGGTTTGCCGTTCCCGAAACGATCTGTTCGGGAATTTCGCCGCTGTCCGAAGTCTTTTCGTTTTTGACGCTTCTTCTTCGAAAATGCATTAAGACCTGATTAACCGTCAGGCGGTGAAGCCACGTCGAAAATGCCGAATCGCCGCGAAAACTGCCGATCTTGCGGAAGAGCTGGATAAAAACTTCCTGCGTCAGATCTTCGGCTTCGGTCTGGCTGTTCGTCATTCGCAGACAGAGCGAATACGTCCGTCGATTGTATCGTTGATAGAGCATTTCAAACGCCGCGAGATTTCCCGCCGCCGCTAGTTTGGTCAACGGCAAATCGGGCGCGTCTGCTTCAATCGGTTGAGTGTCGGGTAACGAAGGAGTTTGAATCAGAGGAATTCTGGCGCTTTCCTCAATCCCAAATGCGACATCACGATCAATAACCGAGGTTAAATCCATATCTGCTCCTAAAAAATTGTTTTCTGAATTCAGTAAGTCTTCGCTGTTTATGATGTGCCACCTCCGATTGTAGTTGCTTTCGTGGTGAGATAATTTTATGACGAA
>JBBQOA010000666.1:0-2465 GCA_038330465.1 Pyrinomonadales bacterium | reverse complement strand
GCTAAATAATGATCTTGTTGATTTGAATTCTTTGCGCCGTTGCGGGAAATTTCTTTCGCCGCAATTGAAAAAGCTGAAAGAAATAGTTTCCAGCAAAGGCGCAAAGGCTCAAAGTTTAGACAGTATTAACGGCAAATTTATGAAAAGTGTCAATTCAAACCCGAACGGCAAAGAATTTTTTCCTTCGGAAGCAATCATCTTCCGACTTCGTGAAATGATCCGGCAAGGCGAACTGATTTCGGGCGACAAGCTTCCGCCGGAGCGCGATCTCGCGCGGTCGATGGGCGTTTCGCGCCCGACGCTGCGTGCCGGAATTCGTTCGCTTGCCGCTGTCGGATTGCTCAAATCGCGGCGCGGCGCGGGAACTTTTGTCGCCGACGCCAAAGCATCGCCGACGCTCGACGCGAGCCATCTGAAAATGCTCGCGACCTTGCATAATTACAGTTCCGAAGAAATGTTCGAAGCCCGAATCGCGCTCGAAATGTATATCGCGGGCTGCGCGGCGGCGCGCGCCACCGGTGAGCAAATTAATCTTTTAGCCGAAGAAATTACGGGAATGTTTACCTCGCTCGACAAACCCGCGCAATTTCTCAAGCACGATATGAATTTTCACCGGACGATCGCGACCGCTTCGGGCAACCAGATCCTGACCGCGCTAATGAATATGGTCACGCAGGTTTTGATCGAAACCCGCCGAAAAACCGTCAGCCGCGCAACAGATTTGAAAGAAGCGGCGGAAATGCACCGGAAAATCTATCGCGCGATCCGCCAAAAAGATTCGGAAGCGGCGCGCGGGGCGATGCGCGAACATCTGCTGGCAACGCAGAGGGCGCAAAAATTGGAAGAACAAAGTTAGTTTTATATGAAAAACTCAAAAATAAACCGACGAACATTTATCGGCGCGGTTGCCGCGACCGGCGGTTTGGCAAAGTTCGGATTCGGACAAAAGAAAAACGCTGCAAAGATCGACCGTTTCGCGCTAATGACGCGGCACAATCCCGTTTTAAGAAAATTTGAACCGCTCGCGCCGCTCTCGGTCGGCAACGGTGAATTTGCGTTCACCTGCGACGCGACCGGACTTCAGACTTTTCCCGATGAATACAAAGACGCGATGCCGCTCTGCACAATGTCGCAATGGGGCTGGCACACGAAACCGCTGCCGCCCGAATTAGTCGGGAAAACTTATCAATTGACCGATTACGACACCTACGGGCGCAAGGTCGCATATCAAACCGGGCGCACCGGACAACAGGAAATTTACGATTATTTGCGCGAAAATCCGCATCGTCTGCATCTCGGGCAGATCGGTCTGCGGCTTTTGAAAGCGGACGGAAGCGAGGCACAGGTCTCGGATATTACTGACATCACGCAAAAACTCGATCTCTGGAAAGGCGTCATCGAAAGCCGTTTCAAATTTGCAGGAAAAGATGTTTTCGTCAAAACCGCCGCGCATCCGATGCTTGATTTGTTGGCGGTTTCGATCGAATCAAGTTTAATTTCAGAAGGTAATTTGTCCGTGCGGCTGGCTTTTCCGTACGGTTCGCCAACAATGCAGGCGGCGGATTGGACGCAGCCCGACAAACATCAATCGAAAATCCTCGATCAAACCGCGAACCGCGCCTTGATTCAGAGAGATTTGGACAAAGACCGATATTTTACGGACGTTGTCTGGTCTGGAACCGCAAAATTTGAAGCGGAAAAAGCGCATCATTTTTTGCTTAAACCGTCAAAGTCTCAAAAATTTGAGTTTTTTGTCTCGTTCTCATCTTTTGCGACGGTCATTAATTTGCAAATATTAAACGCGACCTTTGCCGCGAGCGAAAATTCTTGGAAAAGTTTCTGGACCGGCGGCGCAGCGGTCGAATTAATTAAAACCAAAGACAAACGCGCCAAAGAATTAGAGCGGCGCATTGTTTTGTCGCAATATCTGACGGCGATCAATTGTTCGGGTTCGACGCCGCCGCCGGAAACGGGCTTGACGACAAACAGTTGGTACGGCAAATTTCATCTCGAAATGCACTGGTGGCACGCCGCACATTTCGCGCTCTGGAATCGTCTGCCGATGCTTGAAAAAAGTTTGGATTGGTACGGAAAAGTTTTGCCGTCAGCACGCCTTCGCGCCAAACAACAAGGCTACGCGGGCGCGCGTTGGGCAAAAATGACGGATTCGAGCGGCTATGATTCGCCGTCGCCGATCGGTCCGCTGCTCGTCTGGCAGCAGCCGCATCCGATCTTTTACGCCGAGCTTGTTTACCTTAATAACCCGACGCGCGCGACGCTTCGCAAATTCAAACAGATCGTTGAAGAAACCGCTGCATTTATGGCTTCTTTTGCTTTCTACGACGCGAAAAATGACCGTTACGTGCTTGGTCCGCCGGTCAGTCCCGCGCAGGAAAATCATCCGGCGCGTGAAACGTGGAATCCGACCTTTGAACTCGAATATTGGAATTACGGACTAAAAAAAG
>JBBQOA010000665.1:0-2473 GCA_038330465.1 Pyrinomonadales bacterium | reverse complement strand
GATCCGGCAAACCTCTTTTATTTCTTCAAGAGCGGCTTCGGGATTTGAAAACCGTATGTTTTCTAAGATCGTTCCGTCAAAAAGAAAATTATCCTGCAAGACAACGCCGAGATGCTTGCGATAATCGCGCAGCTTGACCGTTTGCAGATCTTTTCCGTCGATCAAAATTCTGCCCTTGTTAGGCTGGATAAAATTCAAAACCAGGCTCAGAATCGTCGATTTACCGGAACCACTCGAACCGACCAGCGCGGTCGTTTTTCCGGCTTCGGAATGAAATGAAACGCCTTTCAAAACCGGTACATTTTCATCGTATTCAAAATTAACGTCTTCAAAATCGATCGAACCGCCAACTTTCTTTAACGGCGAACGATTTTCGTCCTCTTCGTCTTCGGTTTCCATTTCCATCACTTCGCGGATCCGATCGAGCCCGGCAAAGGCTTCGCTGATCTGCGTGCCGATCGATGTTAATTCGACCACCGGCAGAGCAAGCAGAAAAGTAAAGGAAATATACATCAGAAAATCGCCGAGCGACATCGTCCCGCTTTGGACGGCATTTCCGCCGATGACGATCATGACAACCGCGATCGCGCCGATCACCACCGAGGAAAACGACGAAACCGCCGAAACTCCGGTGACGGTTTTGGCAACGTTTCTAAAAAGTTTGTGCGCGCCGCGCGCAAATGAAAGTTCCTCGCGTTTTTCCGCCGTGTATGCCTTGACGATCCGAATGCCACCCAAACTTTCGCCCAAACGTCCGGTCACTTCGGCGTTGATGACGTTTCGTTCGCGAAAAACCGGACGCAAAATCTTGAATGCGTAAAATAAAACACCGGAAAAAGCGATCAAGACAACGATCGTCGCCAATGTCAAAACCCAATTGATATAAAACAAAACACCGATCGCAATGATTGCCGTGACGACGCTTCCGAGGATCTGCCCCAAACCCGTTCCGACCAGATTTCTGATCCCTTCGGCATCGTTCATGATCCGCGAAATAAGTTGTCCGCTCTGCGTCGAATCAAAATATGAGATCGGCAACCGTTCGATCTTTGACATCACGCGTTTGCGCATTTCGGTGATCGCGCGCTGCGCCGCGACGCCGAGAATTTGCGATAAGGTAAATGAACTTGCCGCCTGCACCAGTGTCGAAATACCGATCGCGAGTGCGATCCATTTCAAAAGCGCGTAATTGCCTTTGGTAAAAACCTCGTCGCCGACATATTTGGTCGAAGCCGGCAAAACCATTCCGGCGAGCCGCGAAACGAGCATCAGCAAACTTCCGACAAGCAATCGCCAACGCGCTTTCCAGACAATATCCTTCGCCTCTTTCCAAGCGCTTGAGTAATTTATTTTCTTTTTCTTTTCTTCAGCCATTTTGTATATTTTCGCCGCAAATTCCCTGCTGCGAGATTCGCATTTGAACCCGCGCAATGACATCGGCAAGCGTGATTTTCCGCAGAGTTTCCAACAAATTCAATTCAACTTCCGTCAAAACTTCCGAAAGAACCGGACGGACGATCTTGCTCAGAAGACATCTGTGCGATTGATCGAGCGGCGGCACCTCAAACACCGAATTTTCATCCAACGCCAGATAGATTTCCGCAAGCGTGATCGTTTCGGGCGCTTTCGCGAGACACGCACCGCCGCCGACACCCATTTTTACTTTGACAATGTCGGCTTTCGTCAGCAATCCGATGATCCTGCGAATGACAACCGCATTGGTATTAACGCTTTGGGCTATATTTTCCGAAGTCAGCGGAACTTTATCGGCAAACGACAACATTCCCGCGACGTGGATTGCTGTTGCCAATCTTGAATTTCCTGCCATAAGTGTAACAAGAATAGTTACACACTATCAATAAGTCAAGGCGAGGATAGAAAATTTCACTAAATTTGCTATTATATTGCTTTTGTGACAAATCACTTTATCAATTAAAATTTTACTTAAGGTTTGGCGGAAACATTCAATTTGAAACACTTAACTGTCACTTAATTTTTGAACTCAGATTATGACCGGAGGTCTATAAAAATGATCATCGAAGCGAATGCAAAATATGTAAAAGATCCGGATTTTTCCGATAAGATCAATAAAGCATTGGAATTATTAAAAACAAAAGCATCGACGGCGTATGGAATTGTCACGACTTATATTGTTAAAATCCGCGCGGGCGAAAAATCGGGAATGATCGTGCAGTCAAAGATCTATGACATCGCCAAACCGACCTTCGATGCTTCGCTGACCTGGCTGGCAAGCACGATCGCCCATGATTCGCTTCATTCAAAACAATATTCCGACAAAGAAACCTACACCGGCGCGGATTCCGAAGCGAAATGCAACCAACATCAACTCAGTGTTTTAAGAAGCATCGGCGCGCCGCAATCCGAATGCGCCTATTTATTGAGCATTATTAAAAAGGGCGATCATTCGGATCTAGACGGCGACGGAAAATACACCCAAAAAGATTACGATATA
>JBBQOA010000664.1:0-2503 GCA_038330465.1 Pyrinomonadales bacterium | reverse complement strand
CACGTTATCAGCGGAAGAAACTGCGCTTTTGACCGTTTCGCTGCCGCGCATCCACCACGCCGTTCGCCGGCAGCTGCGGCACAGTCGCGCCACCGCGTCGGCGTCTTCTTTCGTGATGTCCCGGCGTTTGTTCATCTTGATCATTTCCTCGCGGCTCGTGATGACGCTCGGATTTTTGGAAAGCGTGAAAACGGTCGAACCATTCGCGGAAAAGGTCGAAGCGACAGTTTGATTTAAACCTTCGATGATCGTGACGACCGAAATCACCGATGCGACCCCGACGATGATCCCGAGCAAAGTCAGAAATGTACGGAGTTTATTGGCGCGAAGATTTTCGAGCGAAAGAAAAAAAATCGAACGAAAGATCGTCAGCGATTTTTCGGCGGCGGGCAAAAATGAATTTCGCCCGCCGTTTCCCGCTAAATCGCGCCGGTCTTTTTGTTCGATTGCCGCGTCTTTCATTTTTACCGCTGATTCACGCATTGCCAAAAAAAGCCGCTACGCCGTTTTCGTTTCGGCGGTCGCGGCTTCCAAACTTAAAAGGGTTTTCGTGCCGTCAAGCGATTCAAATTCGACCGCGTTCTCCGAATTATCACGGTCGGCGCGTGCCATGATCGTTTTGACATTGGTCACCGAATGCGTCAAATGCGCGCTTTCGATCGCTGACAAACCGCCGAACAGAATCTCGACGCGCGGTGCATTGGCGCCCGTCAGCTCGACATAAATTCCCGCGAGCGGAAGACTTTTGACCTCTTGGAGCGCGCCCAATTCGCCGAAAATTTCCAATTTCACCAGACGACTTTTGTTGTTTTCCGAAAATCTCTTGAAATAATTTGCCCAATTTGTAACTTCGATCGTATCTGACATATTTTTTTTAACTCCTTATTTCTAACTTGCCGAATTCTGCCGTGCAACCAAAACCGAACACGGCGCGTGATGCACAATCGCGTCCGAAACCGAACCGAGCGTCAAACGTCCCCAAAATCCGCGTCCGTGCGAACCGACCACAATTAAATCGGCTTGCCAGTCTTTCGCTTCGTCAATGATGACGCTGACCGGCGCTCCCAATCTGACCTCAGTTTCAATATTTGGATCCGAGTCGGGCAAGTGTTTTTTTATTTGCTCGGCGGAATTGGCGACGAATATTTCGCATTGCTTGCGCGCCAGATCCATCAATTCCTGATAATATTGCGCCGAAACCGCAAACGGTTCGGCTGCCATCGGTGCCATCTGTTCATAAACCGCGACAATTTTTAACTGCGTGTCGGCGGACACGGTCAGCATTTTGCAGCATTTTTCAATCGCGACGCGGCTAAAATCCGAACCATCGGTTGCTATTAAGATTTTCATAATTTTTTGTTCTCCTTAACCTCAAAAGCAATAGTTGCAAGAATTGTTCCTGTTTAAAATTTCCCAAAACATTAAAAAAACCGTTTGCGAAAGAATTTTTGTCTCTTTGCAAATGAGTAAATTTTCACGGTGAATGCGGAAAATTCCTCGCTTTTAGTAACATTCGCGGCAGCGTTTAAAAATTTTCATCGCCCGGATGAATTTTTTTCTTGACAAGATTATGATAATTTTGCATTATGTTAAAAACTTAAACAAATTCATTCAATTTGTTGATTCAGATGAAAGTCCGGTTTCCATTTATATTCAATTTTGTTGATTTTACAGCACAAGTCTTGTGATTTCAAAAATGAGTTTCCAAAACTAAAACGTGCAAATAATAGCTTTTATCTATTTTGTTTAATCCTTTAACAATATGCGAAAGATCAATCCGAGAAATTTTACGACCGCCACCCGTGGTACTTCGCGGGAGATCAACCGGCAGATCGCGCTGACGCTGATTCGCACTCACCAACCGGTTTCGCGGGCGGATCTCTCACGCCTGATGGACACGAATCGGGCAAATATCACTTTTTTGATCAATGACCTGCTCGTAGAAGGTCTGGTGCGCGAAGGGGCGACCGGTAACGATGCGAAACGCGGACGGCGACCGACCTTTTTATATTTGAATTCGCATCAGCGCTGCGCGATCGCCGTTGATATTCGGGCAACGCGAACATATCTGATGATGACCGATATGATCGGCAAACAATTGGAAAACATCGTCAGTTTCCCGACCGATCTGGAACCCGCAAAATTTATCGAGACGCTGAGCAAGCTGATCAAACAATTACTCGAAGACAACGCGGAAATTTCCGGCTGCGACGGCATCGGTTTGGTCGTTCCCGGAATGACGGACATCAAAACGGGAATGGTTTTGCACGCGCCGACGCTCGGTTGGCGCAATGTCGATCTGCTCGCGCTTTTGCGGAAAGAGTTTGAAGATATTCCGATTCACATTGAAAACTCGGGAAAAGCGTGCGCGCTGTCGCAAACCTGGGCGACGCGCGCCGATCTGCACGCGCCGAACGACTTGGTTTTTGTGAGCATTTCGGACGGCGTCGGCGTCGGCGTCGTGATCAACGGCGAATTGATTCGCGGAAAACATAATACCGCC
>JBBQOA010000663.1:0-2506 GCA_038330465.1 Pyrinomonadales bacterium | reverse complement strand
TTCAAAACGCATTGTCACATCTTCCGTAAACGCCAAATCGGTCGAACCTTCGATCGTGATCCGGTTGTCGTCATATAAATAAATAATATTTCCGAGCCCAAGATGTCCGGCGAGGCTCGCCGATTCGTAAGAAATTCCTTCCATCAGATCGCCGTCCGAACAGATCGCGTAAATATAATTATCGACGAGCGGAAAATCTTCGCGGTTAAAGGTCGCCGCGAGGTGTGCCGAGGCGATCGCCAGCCCGACGCCGTTCGCAAAGCCTTGCCCGAGCGGTCCGGTTGTCACTTCGACGCCCGTCGTGAGGTGATTTTCGGGATGTCCGGGCGTTGTCGAACCGTATTGCCGGAAACGCTTGATCTCGTCCATCGAAACCGATTCGTAGCCCGTCAGATGCAGCAAACTGTAAAGCAGCATCGAACCGTGACCGCCCGACAGAACAAAACGGTCGCGGTTGAACCAATGCGGATTTTTCGGATTATGCCAGAGAAATTTCGTCCACAGAATATAAGCCGCCGGAGCCATTCCGAGCGGCAAACCCGGATGTCCGGAATTTGCCTTCTGAATCGCGTCGAGCGATAAAGTGCGGATCGTGTTTATACAAAGTTGGTCAATATTTTGTTGGGTCATCGGCGCAGTTGTCATAATTTTAATTTTATTTCTATTTTTTTGATTTTTTTATCTGGAAAAATTCTTTTAGTTTTTCTTCGTCTTCCGCAGGAATAATTACACAATCTTGGCAGGTCGGAATTGATATGTCTTTATTTGGAATAAGCCAAAGTTCGACTTCATTTTCACTTTCAGCAGCGACCGCAAACGAAATGCGGGTCGGCTTAATTTTCTTATTTTCAGTCAGATACAGATAAATGAACTCCATATTCTGACTGACTTCGTTAGGATTCTTACCGTTTAACTGAATCACGAATTCGACCGTTTGATTTTCAGGCGAAATAATACTCGTCAACAAATCTAAGTGAAACCGCTTATTTTTGTCGTCTATTTTACCGAATCGGTCAATATTTGCCGGAACCTCAAGGTTCTCGAACTGTTCTTTCGTCACAATAAAAGGCTTTGAGCCTTCGACCGGCATTGGCTTTATTTTCTCGTTTTGACCAAAACCGAAGATGCAAAAAGCAAGCACAAAAATTATTGTCGGTGTGATTTTTTTCATAAATATTTTCTATGTATAGCTAATCCATCCTTAAAATTCAATAATAATCTTCATCAAAGAATTCGTCATCTTCGTCATCATCTTCAAATTCTTCGTCAAATTCGCGCAAAAATTCGCGTCTGAATTTCGAATCTTTTCTGAGCAGATCTGAAATATATTTGCGCAATGCCGATTCGTGCAAGTTTGCCAAAAGCGCGTTTAATTTGTCGCTCGAATCGCCGAAATCTTCATTGCGGATCGCATAAAAGACGGCAACTTTATGTTTGCAAACATCGCCGTAATCATACGGACAATCACATTCGTGTTCGATGATCGCGGCGCCCTTTAATTTTACATAAATGCTGTATCTTGCGCTTCCGAAAACGATTGCGCTAAATTCATTTTCGCTGACTTTTTCGAGTTTTTTGACATCGCCGTTTTGGTAATAATTAAGTCCGCGCTCGATTATTTTTCGCTCGATTTCCGTTTCAAAACTTTTCAGGTTCATTTTTCCACCAGCAAATTATAAAATCTTTCGTGTCTTTTTCTTGCTTCCAGATAAATTGCGTTTCGTTTTTTATCAAACTTAAATTCCCGCCCTCGCGGCGTCTGTTGGTTTTCGATACTTTTTATTTTGCCGATCGTTTCGAGCGCCAGCAAAACCGCGCCGCGTGATGACGCTTCGCGGACATCGGGCAAACTCAGATTTTGTTGTAAAACGTCGGCAATGATCTGCGTCCAAACGGGCGATTCGCGCAGTGCGCCGCCCGAAGCGATGATCGATTTTATTTTTCCGACCTTGTTTAACTGGTCGTAAATTTCGGCAAAACGATACGCGACCGATTCGAGTGCGGCTTGGACCATCGCAATCGTGTCGGTTGCCGATTTGAGTCCCAGACAAGCACCGTGTGCCGTTTCGTGATAACCCGTGCTGCGTTCGCCGGCGAGAAACGGCAGAAACGTCAAACCGTGCGAATCGGGCGCGCGTTTCGAAATTTCGTTTTCGATCTCGTCGTCCGTCCCGTCCAATTTCAGATTATCCTTGAGCCAGCGATACAAACCGCCGCCGTCTGAAAGTGCGCCGCCGATGATGATTCTTTCGCGGTCAATGCGGTAGCACCATAAACCGTCCGGAATTTTCGCGGGAATCGCGCCTTTGAAAGCGACGCGCATCGCACCCGAAGTGCCGATCATCAGCGCGGCTTTTTCTTTTTTGACACAACCCGCACCGATATTGTTCGCCGCGCCGTCGCCGATCGCCAAAAACCATTTCGCATTTTTTAATCTTTCCCAACGCAGAAATTCCGTTTTTTTCAAATCTACGTCCGCTGTGACCGATTCGGCTAAATGAAAGGT
>JBBQOA010000662.1:0-2509 GCA_038330465.1 Pyrinomonadales bacterium | reverse complement strand
GCGTTAAAATTCCGTTTGAATTTCCCAACCCTTTATTTCTTGCCCATGCGGGCGGAGGCGAGCCGCAGCGATTGTTTGCGGACGGCATCGGAAATATTGCGGTTTTTCGACATTGCGAGCAGATCGCGGAGCTGCAAACGTGTCAGAATACTGATCACATTGCCCATCGGCGTGCGCGGATTCGATGCCAGTTTGAGCATGATCTGATAATTGCGCGCCCACGCCCGGTTGATCGCGATCATCCGCAGAACATCTTCGGGAACCGATTTCATCGAAGCGATCTTTTCGACTTCCATTTCGGTGATCCGCGAATTCTGGACAACTGCCTGTGCGACGATCCGGTTCGGGTCGCGAATCAGAATATTGCGCGCTTCGCGGTCGCCCTTCATCGCCAATTTGACGCGGTCTTTCATTCCCATTTTCAGAATGCGGTTGATCATCGAGATCCGTTCGCCGGAAACCGAATCTTCCTCGAATTTGAGTTCGCCGAGGATCTTATCGACGATCGCCGCCCGTTCTTCGGGCGATTCTTCGTAAAGTTCCTCGATAAATTCGAGCGACAGCCAACTGTCATCGACCTCTGAGTCGGGCACTTCAATATGCCGCGCAAGCAGGATCGCGTCTTCGAAACTGAGATCGAAAGCCTCCGGATCGTCGGAAAATTCCGCTTTTTCGACAAATTCCGCCGCCGCTTCTTTGCCCTGCGCGCGAAGTTCGTTGGCAATTTGCTGGGCGCCGCGTTCTTTTTCAAAAAACTCGCGTTTGATTTCCTGCGCGCGCCGTTCGGCTTCCGAAGTTCGGTACGAATTGGCGATGATCGCGTCAATGATCGCCGGCGTTTTGATCAAAAGCTGTTGATTGAACGAAATCAATTCGAGCAGCTCGCCATTGGTCGTTTTTCGCGCGAGTTTGACGATCGATTCTTCGGGCGTCCGCGTGTTTTGGACGATTGCTTCGCAAATTTCGTTCGGCAGATTTTCATAATCGGCGAAAAAATCCAGTACCTGCGGTGCGATTTCGTTTGACCCGACAGCGTCTTTAAGCGCGGGCGTCTCTTGCGATAAAATGGTCTGACGCGCACTTTCGGCAAGTTCCGCATCTGTTCCGCTCGCCAATGCCACCAAAATTTCAAGCAAGTCATTTTGTGCCAGCGGCAGCATTCCGCGGGCGGCGGCAAGTTTTGCCGGATGCGGCGCGGTTCCCGTGATGATGGCTTTAACGACCGGATTTGTCGAATTTACTTCAAAATTCATAAAATTGGCTGGATATTTAAGGCAATTGGGAATTTAATCTACAAAGCGCGCCCTCATCTTGTGCGGGCTCAAACATTGTAACATAAATTTGACTTGAAATGATTACCTTCTTGACTATCGAAAAGGCATCACTTAGATTAAGACTTTGCGGAAAAAGTCACTGTTTCTTAGCAAAATAAACCCTTATTTGAGACAGCATTATATTTTGAATTCAGAAAGAATAATAAAATGGTAAAAGACGAATTAAAAAATCTTATCACGGAAAAAGATGCGCGAATCGGTGTCATCGGACTCGGTTATGTCGGTTTGCCGCTGATCATCGAATTTGCCCTGAAAGGCTTTCCGACGGTCGGTTTCGAGGTTGACACGAAAAAGGTTGACGCGCTCAACATCGGCATTTCGCACATCGTTGACGTTTCTTCGGAAAACGTCCAAAAAGCGATCGCCGCCGGGAAATTTACGGCGACGGTTGATTTCAGCGAACTGAAAAACTGCGACGTCGTGATCATCTGCGTGCCGACGCCGCTTCGGAAAACGAAAGACCCCGATATGTCATATATTTTGGCGGCGGGCGAACAGATCAAAAAATACGCGCGGCGCGGGCAATTGGTGATCCTCGAATCGACGACTTATCCCGGCACGACCGACGAAGTTCTCCAGCCGATGATCGAAGCCGCCGGCTTAAAGCTCGACGAAGATTTTCTGCTCGCGTTTTCGCCCGAACGCGTCGATCCGGGCAATCCGCAGTTTCAAACGCATAATATTACAAAGGTCGTCGGCGGCGTCGGCGCCGATTCGACCGAAGTTTCCGCGCTTTTATACGCGCAGATCGTCGATAACGTGCATCCCGTCAGCTCGGCGCGCGTCGCCGAAGCCGCCAAACTCTGGGAAAACACTTTTCGCGCGATCAATATCGGAATGGCGAACGAAATGGCGAAGGTCTGCAACGCGCTCGGCATCGACAGCTGGGAAGTCGTCCGGGCGGCGGCGACCAAACCGTTCGGCTTTATGCCGTTCTATCCCGGACCCGGCATCGGTGGACACTGCATCCCGCTCGACCCGCATTATCTGTCGTGGAAAGCACGTCAGCACGGATTTGATTCGCAGTTTATCTCGCTTGCCGAGCAGGTCAATTCGACGATGCCAAACTACGTCGTCGAGCTTGCGACCAACGCTCTCAACGATTCCAAAAAGGCCGTCAACGGCTCAAAGATCCTTATTCTCGGCGTCGCATATAAAAAAGATATAGACGACAT
>JBBQOA010000661.1:0-2510 GCA_038330465.1 Pyrinomonadales bacterium | reverse complement strand
TTTACGAGAGACGTGGCGACGATTACCGACACGGCTCGCGGCAAAAAGCTGACGATGGCGCAATTGGGAATGGCGATTATGCGAAATTACGATGCATCGAACGCGCCCGAAGGCTTTCCGATCTCGCAAATTCTTAATCTTTTCAAACCGTCGTCGGCAAATTCCAATTCTGACCGCAACGACCGAATGCAGACGCGCACCGAAGAAGATGTCTGGCGCGTGCTCTGCGTTGAAGGAATGTGGTTTCAGGATCTGTTCACATACGATTTCCGCCGGACGGAAATGTGCGTCATTCCCTACGGCACGCAGGACGGCGAGATTTCTTTCTGCGCATATAACACGGGCGTCGGTTGGCGGCAGATCATCGAGGAAATGCACAAGACCGCATCTTTAGGCGAATGGTATCAAGAACACGGTCGCCACGCCGTCTATGCAAAAGGCAAGGAAGTTCCGGGAATTGCGAAGACCCGCAGTTTAAGTCTGCCGGTGATTGCAAAAGTCTTGCAGGAAGACCTTGATAAACCGACCGCGACGCCTTACCTGATCGAAGAAGAAAAACACGAATCCGTCGGCGTTTAGCGAGCAAAAAGAAAAATAGCCCGCGAATAGCGCGAGTTTTCGCTAATAGTTAAAAAAATATTAGCGGAAATTCGCGTTATTCGCGGGCAAACTCTTTTAAATCGACTTCAAAATTTGTTTCAAACCTTTTTCGACATCCGCGCCGAGATGGATTCTTAAAGCGCGGCGGTTGCGGTCAAGCAAAACCTGAAAGTCGCCGCGTGCCTGCGCCGTTTTGACGACGCCGAACGTAAATTTTTGTTCGGGAACGGCAAAATCGACGGCGTCATCCGACGTGATCTGCAGAAAAACTCCGCTGTTCGCGCCGCCCTTGTAGGCTTGTCCGGTCGAATGCAGAAAGCGCGGTCCGAAACCGAGACACGTTGCCGTCAATTCTTTATGCAAAACTTTCTCGCGGAGTTTTTGCAGCAGTTCTTCGTGTTCGGCGTTCATTTCGATATAGCCGAGAACCGCGAAATAATCGTTTTCCTGCAAGTGCGCGATGTGCGAGGCGATATATGACCGCAAAGATCGTTCGCCGTTGATGAATTTTCCCAAACTTTCCGCGTATTCCGCGCTCGTAAAGAGTTTGACGCCGTCGGCTTCGAAAAACGGCGTTTCTTCGGGCAATGCGCCGGTTTGCTCATATTCTTCGGTGATCTTTTTCGCTTCGATCTTGGCGGCTTCGACGTCGGGCTGATTAAACGGATTGATTTCCATAATTGCGCCCGCGACGGCGGTCGCAAATTCCCAGCGGAAAAATTCCTGTCCGAGATTTTCCCTCGCGGCAAGCTCGATCTTGATGGTCGGATGTCCGTTGAACGAAAGCGCGTCGAGCTTTTCGTCCAAAGAATTATTGGCTGAACCGTTTAATTTCAAATAGGCAAAAATGCGGTCTTCGCTGTAATCTTCGACCGACAAAAGCGGTTCGCGGTCAACGGGAATGATCGAGACGCCTTGTTTGCCGGTGCTTTCGGCGATCAATTGTTCGAGCCACGCGCCTGCGTCGTAGATCTCGGGCGAGGTGAAGATCGTCAGCTTATCTTTCCCGTGAGTTTGGCAAACGCCTAAAATAGTTCCAAGAGTGGCGCCCGCATTTGTGCGCGGATCAGTATTTCGGCAAGCCGCGACCATTTCGGCGGCGCGTGTCAGAAAATCTTCAACGTCCAAACCCATCGCCGCGCCTGCTGCCATTCCGAACGGCGAAAGCGCCGAAAATCTGCCGCCGATCTCCGGATTTCCAAAAAATATTTTGCGGAAACCATCGGCTTCGGCGACCTTTTGCATTTTCGAATTCGGATCGGTGATCGCGACAAATTGTTTGCCCGCGTTCTCTTTGCCGACCGTTTGCGCGAGCCGTTCAAAGAAATATTGCTTGAAGCAATTCGGCTCGAGCGTCGAACCCGATTTGCTGGCGACGATAAAGAGCGTCTTTTCGAGATCGAGTTTCGCTTCGATCGTTTTGATCTGCGCCGGAACGGTCGAATCGAGAACGTGAAAATTCTGCTTGCCGAAGGTGATCGAAAGCACTTCGGGGCAAAGGCTTGAGCCGCCCATTCCCATCAATAAAACATCGGTCAAACCGGATGCCTTCAGGTCTTCGGCAAAATCTTTGTATTCCTGAATTTTCCCGAGTTCGGCTTCGACCGAATCAAGCCAGCCGAGCCATTTCGCCTCGTCCGTTGCGGTCCAAACGCGCGCGTCCTTTTTCCAAACGCGATCGATCTTGTTTTCCGTTTGCCATTCCTCAAACGTCGAAGCAACGGCAGTTTCCAATTTTGCAGGCAATGAATAAGTTAAAGAATTAAGCATAAAAATAATTTACCACAGAGCGCGAAAAAGAGTTATCCGCCGTCGGTTTTGTCAAGTTTTCGGCTCTTTGCGGCTGTGCGTCTTGGCAGAAAATCAATTCTTCCGTCAAGACTCTGAGCCGCCACAAAAAACTTTATCGA
>JBBQOA010000660.1:0-2521 GCA_038330465.1 Pyrinomonadales bacterium | reverse complement strand
TCCTGGGTTAACGGCAGGTTTTGTGGTGGTTCGCTGCCTGAATCATCCATTAAATAAGCTTCGTCATCGTCGCTTGTTGAAATCGGGTTTTCGACCGGCGGAGCAAAATTCGATGTCTCGGGAGTTTGCATCGAAACTGGCAACTCAAGACCGCGAGTCGGGATTTCTTGATACTCGTCGGCGGCTTCCGTCAAGGGTTGCGGCACAGATTCCAGTCGCGCGGTGGCAATAGTGGCTTCGTCGTCCGAAATCGGAACCGTCGCGCTTTGGTTTAGAAATTGACCTTCGGCTGCACCGATCACGTTGACGATCACTGCCGTCAGATTATCTTCGGCACCGCGGGAATAACAAATCTCTTTCATCTTCTCGCAAATTTCGACTGGATCTGCTCGCGAAAGCAAAAGTTCGCGGAGTTCTAAATCATTGATGTGCCGGGTAATGCCGTCCGAACATAGTAAAAAAACAGAGTCCGGATCAAACATTATCGTTTTCATATCAACTTCGACCGTACTTTCCGCGCCGAGTGCGCGTGAAATAACATTGCGAGAAGGATGATTGGCGGCTTGCGCGGCGGTCATTCGTCCGGCGCGAACTTCTTCTTCGACGACCGAGTGATCTTGTGTTTCGCGAAACAGACTGCCTCTTGAATCAAGCCGGTAAAGTCTTGAATCGCCGACATGACCGATAGTTGCGATGTTTCCCGACAAATTTAGGGCGACGATCGTCGTTGCCATCGTCGCAAGTTGCGGTAAATCGGTTGACATCTGATAAATTGCCGAATTTGCGCGCTCGATCGCAATTTTCATCATTTCTTCGACATCGCCGTTGACTTGCAAATTAACAAAGGCTTCGCCCAAGATTTCCATCGCCATCTGTGAAGCGACATCGCCCGCCTGAGCGCCGCCGACGCCGTCCGCGACGGCAAAAAGACCGAGGCTGCGCATTTCTAAAAATGAGTCTTCATTTTGTGGTCGTTTTTCGCTTAAACCGCGATCGGAAACCGCCGCCGAATTCATTTGAAAATTATTTTCCGTCATTTTTTTCTCCGCGAATGAAATCAGGTAAAAACTACTTATTTAAAACTTCCGCTTTTTGATCCGTTTGAATATCAATTGTATTTCGATGTGAAAACGCCATCAACATGCCGAGCATCACAAAACAGGTGATCAACGAAAATCCGCCGTGACTGACAAATGGGAGCGTAATGCCGGTCATCGGTAAAGCCCGCGTAATTCCGCCGATGTTGACCAACGCCTGAAAACCGATAAAAGCCGTCAAACCTGCCGAACAAAGCTTGCTGAACATATCTCTCGAATCGAGAGCCGTGCGAATTCCTGCGCTGACAAAGACAATTAGCGCAAAGATTACCAATAAACCGCCGAAAAGTCCAAGTTCTTCACCAATCGCGGAATAGACATAATCGGAATCGGAAACCGGAATAAGTTCGACATACCCCAAACCTAAGCCGCGCCCGGTCGTGCCGCCCGACGCCAGCCCGAAGGTCGCCTGCGCCGGTTGAAACGCCAATTCGTCAAACCAAATATCGACATTGATTGATTTTAACAGATTCGGGTCGTCTTCGATCATCTGCGGCAAATTCGGATCTTTTTTAACTAATTCGGCATATCTTTTATCGTATGTTTCCTTCCACCAATCGGTGTCGGGTGCCGGCGGATTAAAACCGTCGAGCCATAGATGAAACCGTTGTTGGATGCGATTCGGCAGAATCTTTTTGACGGGTTTGGCAAGAGTCGGAAGAAACGGAATTTTTTCCTGCGTGCTTTCCGGCAACGCACCGACAACCAGAATGCTGACCATCAAAAGAACACTTCCGACGAGGACGAATCGCTGCGAAAACCGGCGCACGGCGATGATGAACAGCGTCGCATAAACCGAGCTGAAAACCATCATCTGCCCGAAATCCTTGAGCACAAAAAACGGGACAAACGGCATAATTGCCATCACCACCAGCGGAAGAACATCTTTCGCTCGCGGAATTCCCCAGTAAGTGCGCGCCAGATTTTTATACAAAATTGCCAAAATTGCCGCAAACCCGATGAGAAACGGAATTTTTGCGGGTTCCCACGGCGTCATATTGCCGAGTGCTTTTCCGGCGCGTGAAGTGACCGCCGCGAGCAGCAGCGGCACAAGTGTCAGCAAAACGATCAAAAAACCGTTATTTTGCAATAATTTAAGTACGTCGTCGCGCCGCATCAAAATGATCACGGCGATCAGACAGAAAATCGCGAAAATCGGGATCAAGGTTCGACCCGAAAAAAAGATACTGAAAAAAGAATCGTTGACGGGCGGGCGCGGCGTTTCCTTTGATAGATCGACGGGCTCGGGCGGCGTCGGCGCCAAACCCATCATTTGTTTCTTTTCAGGCGAATAATTTTCCTGAATATAATGCAATTGCGCGGTTTTGGTCTTTGCCTGCCGCATCTCCGCTTTTTTGTCTTTGACGACATATTCCGGATCGCTGAAAAGCCGGTATTGAACCGTTAAACCGATCGAGAAAAGT
>JBBQOA010000659.1:0-2525 GCA_038330465.1 Pyrinomonadales bacterium | reverse complement strand
AATCTTCACCTTCTTTCCAGACCGTCTGCGCCTTGAGATTGTCGTCGGCAAATAAAACCTCCAAACCGGCGATATCTTTTTCGAGATAATAATGAATTTGCATCGGCTGACGACGAATTTCGGTAAAAATGCTTTCAAGTTCGGCGAAAAACGGCGGCAGCGTATCGGCTTTGAGATAAACGCGCCGTCCGCCGTTTCGTCCGATCATCAAAAGTTCTTTGTCTTCGCAGCTTTGACAATTCGATAAAAATGGCGGCAATTCGTCAATTCTTTGCGCAATCAGAAAGTTTTTCAAAGCGTCGAATTCTTCCGGCGTCAAAGTTCTTTCCCGGTAGCGTGCCGGATTATCTTCAAAACTGAAAACGGCGCGGTCTTTGTAGATCCTGACAAAATTGTTGTTGTAGGAATAAATGCCGAGCAGTTCCTGATTTTCTTTGACTTCTTTTTGCAGTTTTTTCTCGGCTTCGACCAGACCGGCGGTCGAATAGCCATAAAAGAAATAAGGCGGCAGCGCTTGATACGAACTGTCAACGCTGATAAAAAGTTCGCGCACAAATGCAACGTAATAGGGCACTGCCGGGTCATCGCCGCCCGGAAACGAAACCCGCGCGCCGAGAATTTTGGCTTCGTTCGGATGCAGCGAGAGCACGATCCGCCGCGCCTCGAGCGAGTCTTCCGATTCCAGATAGCGTTCGGCGGCAAGCGCCAGCAATTTGTTCGGGCTTTGCAGATTGACCGCGACCTTAGGCACGGGCAAAGCAGCGCGGATCAGCCGCGCGCAACCGAGCATCGCCGTTTTTGTTTCGTCGTTGCCGCCCTCGAGAATCGCGTCGAAATCGGTCACGTTTTCGAGCAGACACGCCGAAATGCCGAGCGCCATCGGACTTCCGCCGCGAATGTCAGTCACTTCATTCAACTGATTTTCGCGCAAGTTTTTGCGGAGAATCAGCAGTTTGACGATCGCATCGAGCGTCGCTTGACCATTTTTCAGATCGCGCAGCATCAGCGAATTTATTGCCGGACCTTTCCAGTTTTGGACGATCCGTCGCAGCGCCGACGCCATCTGCGGATTTTTCTTGTCGTAATAATTGATGCGGTCAATCACCGCCGTCACCAATTCTTCGCTGACATCTTCGATAGTGGTCAACTGCGCTCCCAAAACCACCCGCAGATCATTGGTGTCATAAAGCGCGCCATAATTATTGAGTGCATTCGTATTAATCGCCGCATTTGTCGTATTCGCGAGGATCATCTGTTGATTGATGATCTTGGCGGTTGCTTCGAGCGCGTCGATCTGTTCGGGAATTGAGAACCCGTTTGAGACGAGCAATGACCGCACGATATTCGGGCGTTCCCACTCTTCGACGAGCGGCAAGAGCTGCCGTAGCGGCGCCGCCGCGAGCGAGCTTTTCTGTTTTTCCAAAGCCATGATCGCCGCGCTTCGATACGGATAAGTGTCAACCGTCGTTCTGCGCACAGATACATTTGACACCGACGAATTATAAGTGCGATTGCTTGGATAAACCGAAACATTGGCGTTGGCATTCGGCAAAACTTCGACTTGCTGAGTTTCTTTTTCGTTGAGCATCGCGATCAAACCCGGAACGCTTTCGGGGATCGCGTAATTACGCAAGGCGTAAACTAATTTTGAACGTTCATTGGTGTTTTCCTTTGCCCATTTCGGATTTTCGAGCCACGGAAGAAGCGCTTTGACGATCTCGGGAGATTTGACTTCATCGATCAGCGTCGCCAGATTTTTGACCGCCGCATTGCGGATCGTCAGGTTGCTATTGCCGGCAAGTTCGATCATTTTATTGATGTATTTATCCGACGGCGAATGATTGAGAAGCGTCGTCAAGCCGGTGTAAACCTGTCCGTTGACCTTTAATTCATAAAGCGTTTCGTCTTCGAGCAGGGAATAATACCAATCATCGCGTCCCTCGTAATCGCCCGATTCGACGAGCGCGTCCATCGCCAGATCGCGATTGCCGGGCTGCATGGATTTGTTTTCGACCGTGTCCTGCAATTGTTTGCGGTAGGAAGAAATATCGAGCGTATCATTGACCGCGAGCGCGTGTTGATAAAAAGCCCACCGCGCGAGCGTTTGCGAGATCGGCTGATCCGAACTGTTCAGCATTCTTTCGAGCAACGGTTTGGCGCGATCCCAATCGACCCGCGCGAGCGCGAGCACTTCGTCCTGATTGGTCACATATTCTTTGGTGTCCGTCGATTGATTAGCGGCTTGGGCAAGCTCGTCGGCAAAAAAATTGCTGTGATAGGTCAGCCATTTTTTGGTTTCCGCGCGCCACGACGCGTCAAAATCGCGCTTTGAAACTTCCTCGTCATAAAGCCGTTTGACAAACTCCGCCGTTTCTTTGCCTTCGGGCAACACGCCGATCAATTCGGCGAGCGATTCGGGTTTTTTCGCGATCTCTTCTTTTAGACGCGCGAGCGATTTTTCCGACGGTTTGATCGCGTAGGCGAATTTCGGATCGAATTGATTTTGAAATTTCCAGTAGGCAAGC
>JBBQOA010000658.1:0-2530 GCA_038330465.1 Pyrinomonadales bacterium | reverse complement strand
AAACGCCTAATGAGGTTTTGATCCATCGCGCAATGGTTGTCGGGCAAAATCTTTATCAGATCATCATTCAATTTGAAATCACAAAACCGGACACGATCGAAGAGACGATCGAGAAAAACAAAAACAAAATCGATAAGTTTTTTCTTTCGTTCGATCTGACGGAAAGTGAATTTACTTTATAGATTGGCTACTCTGTGTTTTACTTATGTTTTTCTCTACGCCTTTGCGGCTTTGCGAGAAATTATTTTCCCATTGTTGAAAACACTGAGAGAAATTATTTCCCGCAAAGCCGCAAAGCAAAGAATCTAAGTAACTGATGTTACGCAATTTTAGATTTTAACCCGTGCAACGGGTGTCAGCATAAAGCCTCGTGCGTGAGTGCGAGGAATATAACAAATTATCAGAAGTTATCGAAGATTTCGACAGCTGTTCGCGATCGAAATTCTGTCGCCCTTTTCAAGGGCTTGTCCTAATTTGCGATTCGTCCTCGCTCACGCACGAGGCTTTATGCTATCGCCATTTTCAATGGCTAAAAAAAATCGCGTAATATCAGTAAGTAATTTAAAACCAAGAATATTGACGGGCTTTGAGCAAATTATTCGGTTTTTTGAAAAAGAGGTAAAGATGCGAAAGAATGTTTTATTTATTATTTCTCTGCTGTTGGGTTTTTCCCAAATTTTCATTCACGCGCAGACATCGAAAAATTCATCGGGGTCAAACGGTGCAAAAGAAAAAGCGATTTACGCGACCGATTTCGTCGATGCGGACGGTTGGACGAAATATGTTTCTTCCGAAGGAAAGTTTAACGTCCTGCTGCCCGCCGAACCAAAGCGCGAATTGAAGGCGTTCGACAGTCCTTTGGGAAAGAAAGATCTGATCAGCTATACTTCGACCTTTAATAAAGTTGTCTATGTCGTCGGATTCCTTGATTTCAAGATTCCGATCAACGATGAAGATTCGCTGCGGCGGATCTATGATAGCTGGCAAAATGGGATTCGTTCAATTTCTCCGGACGGCGATCTTGATGAGAAAGATACGACCTATGAAAACAAATTGGCGCGCGAAATAACTTCCGTGTCGGGTTTGATGAGCATCCGCGCAAAAGCTTTTTTTTCAAAAGGAAAACTGTTTCAATTGATGACCTTGAATGTTATTGAAAGCAACGATGCGCTATTACGCGAGGTTTCACCATTTAATGAGAAGTTTTTTAATTCTCTAAAGCTTGAAACCACCGATAACGAATCAAAAACCGTGAAATTGGCGGGCGATATCAATGACGGCTTTTATCAAAACAATTTTTTCAATTTCAGTATGAATTTGCCGAAAGATTGGCTGTTCATCAATCAGGAAGATACAGATTTGATAAAAGAAGAAAGCCGAAGCCGCGCCGGTCAACAAAAAAATAGCGGTATCGAAACCTCATTTAAGCGCACGATCTTTCTTTTCAATCTGGCGAAAAATGAAATTGGCGCGCTCGATAACGCATCGATCATCGGTGCGGCGGAATCGATTTCGGTGGTCAAAGCGACTCTCGCGCAAATCGCCAATGCGACTGCTCTGAATTTCGTCAAGAATTCAGGTTATACAATGATCGAACCGATCAAATATCAAAAAGTCGATAAAACGACGTTTGCCGTCATTCATCTTAAAAAAGCGGGTTCATTCGGCATCGTCCTTTATCAAAAATTATATTTGTCACGCGCGAAGGATTATATTATTGAATTTGTCGCGACCTATACCAACGCGAATGATCTATTGCCCTTTGAAGATTCATTTAAAACCTTCAAGCTCTTAAAAACAAAATGATATTTATCGATTCACACTGCCACATCGACGGCGCGGCGTTTGATGCTGACCGCGACAGCGTCGTTGAAAAAGCTAAAATCGCGGGTGTCAAAGCAATGCTCGTCGTCGGGACGGGAAATCCGCACGACGGCGAGATCGCCAAAGCCGTGACAACTGCCGAAAACTACGAAAATGTTTACGCATCGGTCGGTGTTCATCCGCACGACGCCAAGCTCTACGACGCAGAGGCGGAAGAAAATCTGATAAACCTTGCCCGATCAAGCAAAAAAGTGATTGCGTGGGGCGAGATCGGGCTTGATTTTTATTACGATCACAGTCCGCACGATGTCCAGATCGATGTTTTTAAAAAACAGATCCGAACTGCGCGCCGTTTGAATTTGCCGATCATCATCCACAGCCGTGACGCCGACACGGAAACCGTCGAAATTCTGACCGCCGAATGTTCATACGCCGGATTCAAAGGCATTATGCATTGTTTCGGCGGTACGCCCGCGATGGCGGAAGCCTTGATGAAGATCGGTTTTCTGATCTCTTTTGCGGGCAACGTGACTTTTAAGAAAGCCGACAACTTGCGCGATGCGGCGCGGGTCGTGCCGCTTGAGAAACTTTTGATCGAAACCGATTGTCCGTTTCTGACGCCCGTTCCGTTTCGCGGAAAACGCAACGAACCTGCATTGGTGGTTGAAACAGCCAAATTTTTGGCGGATTTTTACGGTGTTGAGAT
>JBBQOA010000657.1:0-2540 GCA_038330465.1 Pyrinomonadales bacterium | reverse complement strand
TATTCCGTCATTCATCATAAAATCGAGCAGACGAATAATCGTTTCGCGCATATCGCGGCGGTCAACGATCAAATCCAGCATTCCGTGTTCGAGCAGAAATTCCGATCTTTGAAAACCTTCGGGAAGTTTTTGGCGAATCGTCTGTTCGATAACTCTCGGTCCGGCAAAACCGATTAACGCTTTCGGTTCGCCGATATTTATATCACCGAGCATCGCAAAACTCGCCGTAACACCGCCGGTTGTCGGGTCGGTCATTACGGAAATATACGGCAGACGCGCTTCGTGTAAAAGCGCGAGTTCGCCGGAGATTTTCGCCATTTGCATTAAGGAAAGCGTGCCTTCCTGCATTCGCGCACCGCCCGAAGCGGAAAAAATAACGACTGCGCCGCGATTTTTTATCGCTCTTTCAATCAAGCGAGTAATTTTTTCGCCGACAGCCGAACCCATCGAACCGCCGATGAACGACATATCCATCGCGCCCGCATAGGTCAGATGTCCGCCGAGCAAGCCTTTGCCGGAAACGATCGCTTCGGGCAAACCGGATGATTTTTTCGCCGCTTCGATGCGGTCTTTATATGGTTTTGAATCGACAAAATCGAGCGGATCACCGCTCGTCACTTCTTCATCCAGCTTTTCGTATCTGCCGTCATCAAAAAGCGTGTCGAGGCGTTCCCGCGCGCCCAATCGAAAATGATAGGCGCAATGCGTGCAAACGTGGAGAGATTCGACAAGTTCGCGTTTATAGAGCGGATTTTCGCATTCGGGACATTTGACAAAGATGCCCTCCGTTTTGACTTTGCGTTCTTCGTCGTCCCCTTGTTCTTCGATTTTTGGCGTATTTCTGCGAAACCAAGACATTATATTTTTATTATTCAGATATAAATTAAATTTACGAATTCCAAGGTTATCACAAGCCTAAACAACTCAGAAAGCCAAGAGCCGTTCGAAATAAATAGATTTTGATTGTTTAGCTGTCAAGGTCTGTGCTACATTGCTAAAAATTCTGTAAAATATCAGACAAAAAATTTTATGAAAAAAATGCTGTTCACGCTTTCTTTGTTGACTTTCCTTCTCTCTTCAAACGCTTTTTCCGCCGTCAAAACCTGGGACGGCGGCGGCACGGACGCAAATTGGCAAACCGCCGCCAATTGGGTCAACGACATCGCGCCGGCTGCCAACGACGATCTGGTTTTTCCGGCGACGGCGGCACAAATGATGACCAACAATAATTTTTTTATTCTGACGAATTTCAATTCGATCACGATCGACGGCAGTTATACGATCGGCGGAAATCCTTTAAGGATCGCCAACAGTTTGACGGTCAGCAGCGGAACACAAGCGATAAATACCGCTGTATCACTAAGCGGCGGACAAACCTTTTCCGCCGCGCAAGGTTCGCTGACGACGCTTGCCATTCTTTCGGTCAGCGGCGCGGGGCTGACGCTCGACGGCGTCGGAAGCTTCGGGATCGGCGTGATTTCGGGTTCGGGCGCAGTTATCCAAAACGGCGCGGGCGCGTCGTTGATTGCGACAGCCAGCGGATACAGCGGCGCGATCACGGTCAATAACGGAATTTTTGTCGTTGACGCGAATATTCCGGGCAGCGCGGTGACGGTCAATAATCCGAATGTGACGGGCGGCACGCTCGGCTTAAGCGGTTTCGGCGGAACGGGCACGGTCGGCACGGTCAACGTTACGCAGGGCGCGATCAGCGCGGGAACCTTAACCTCGCCGACCGGAATTTTGAACACCGGAAATCTGACTTTCACGGCAAACGGCAATTACGCCGTCAAGATCGGCGGCACGATGCCCGGCGCGAACGGTCATGATCAATTGAATGTGACCGGGACGGTAAACTTAAACAACGCGCGGCTCGCGCCGATTCCGTGGGGCGGTTTTCGTCCGGCGATCGGCGATTCATTTACGATCTTAAAAAACGACGGCACGGACGCCGTCAACGGGACATTTCTCAACGCCCCCGAAGGCGCGATTTTCAGCGGCGCGTTAAATTCGGCTTTTCGGATTACTTACCACGGCGGCGACGGCAACGATGTCGTCATCACGCGGGTCAATCGGGCGCCGTTCGATTTTGACGGCGACGGTCGCAGCGAAGTTTCTTCCTTCCGCCCGTCAAACGGCATTTGGAACGCGACCTTGACCGGCAGCAATGCAAATTTTTCCGTCCAATGGGGCGTCAGCGGCGATAAGCTTGCGCCCGCCGATTTCGACGGCGACAATAAAACCGACACGGCAGTTTACCGCGACGGCGTTTGGTGGATTCTGAACAGCTTTAATAATTCGGTGACGACCGTTCAATTCGGTTTGCCGGGAGACATTCCCGTGCCGAACGATTTCGACGGCGACGGACGCGCCGACATCGCCGTCTGGCGCCCCAGCGACGGCGTTTGGTACGAATCGCGGAGCCTCGGCAACCAATTTTTCGCGCAGGGTTTCGGGCAATCGGGCGATCAGCCTTTGATGGGCGATTTTGACGGTGACGGGATGGGCGACCTGGCTGTTTATCGCCCGCAGGACGGCGT
>JBBQOA010000656.1:0-2545 GCA_038330465.1 Pyrinomonadales bacterium | reverse complement strand
TTTTGATGCTGACCGCCGTAGCGGATCTCTGACGAAAAGTTTTTCCCGGCGACCTTACCCGAACTCTGAAGCATCGTCCAATGAACACCGTCGGGCGAGGCTTCGTCGATCCACATATACATACTTCCGTAATAACGATTTTTCTTGAGCGGGAAGATCCGTTTGTCGAATAAACCCATAAATGCGCGGTTTTTGTATTGCTCGCCCGAGATAAAATGAACCGACTGCTTTCCGCTGCGGCTTTTCGCGCGGTCCACGAAAACCTTGCCGCCGCCGCTTTTGCTCCACGGCGCGGCGGGAATTTCGCCCGCCGCATATGATTCAAAATCATCGGAAAAAAGCAGTGAACGTTTGGCGCCGCATGCGCAGAAAACAAAAACGACAGCGATAAAAATCAGATATTTGAACATTTATTTATTGTGGAGCGCGAGCAGTTTTTCGGTGATCTCCACAGCCGCACGCGGGCGCGCAAATTTTTGAACATTCGCTTTCATCGCGGCAAACCGCGCCGGATCCTTGACCAAAGCATCGATCTTGTAAGCGAGAACCGGCAAATTATTGCATTTGATCGCGCAGCCTTTTTCGAGTAAATGGTCGGAATTGCGTTCTTCCTGTCCGGGAATCGGATTGACGACGACAAAGATCAAACCCTTCGCCATCGCTTCGCTCGTCGTCAGACCGCCGGGTTTGCCGACGATCAGGTCAGCCGCCGACATATATTCGTCCATTTCTTTGGTAAAACCGATCGGTTTGAACGTAACACGTTCGTTGTTGAACTTTTCACGCGAAAGTTTTTCGAGTTTTGTGCGCAATTCATTGTTGCGTCCGCAGATCGCGACGATCTGCGAAGGTGTTTGCAAATCGCTGAGCGCCTGCAAAAGATATTCGATATTGCCGACGCCGAAACCGCCCGCCGAAACAATGATCGTCAGCTTTTCTTCATCTAAACCGAATTTTTCGCGCATCGCCCGTTTGTCTTTTATTTCGGCAAAAAGCGGATCGATCGGAATGCCCGAGACGGTGATCTTTTCCGCCGGAATCCCGATCTTTGAAAGATGAACTTTGGTTTCGTCGAGCGCGACAAAATATTGTTCGTAATGATGACAAAGCCACATCGCGTGCGCGTCGAAATCCGTAACGACGATCGCCTGCGGAAAATCGACCTTTTCCTTCGCCTTGAGCCACGAAATAATCTCTGCGGGGAGAAAATGCGTGCAAACGGCAAGATCCGGTTTTTCTTTTTTGAGCAGATTGATCAAAGGCAGCGTGTTTAGACGGTCGAGCGCGAGTCGGCGCCGTTCGTTTTCCCACGGTTTATCGAGTGAATCGTACATCCAGCCCAATAATTCGGGCATCGTGTTGACCATATCGAGATAAGCTTTGCCGTAAAGACGACGAAAAAGCGGATTGGTGTAATCCAAAACATCGATATTTTTAACTTCTTTCGCGGCATTGAGCTGTTTGAAACTCTTTTCCAAAGCCTCCGCCGCCCGTAGATGTCCCGCACCGACCGCCGCCGAAAGAATCAGAACTTTATTGAACATATTTTTGATCTGTCGAAGCGTCAATTTGAGTCGGAACTCAGAACGCCGAATTAAAATTAAAAAGTTGAAAGTGAATACCGAACCGTTGGAATGATAATATATTTATAAATTTTCTGAAACGAACCTAAACTAAATATTTTGGATATCATCGAGCAATCACAAACGAAATTTTTCAGCGAAGCTGTGCGTTCAATGCTGCTTTCGACCTTTGCTTTTTCCTTGGCAAACGTCTGCGTCAAACAGGTTTCGCATCTGCCGGTGATGGAAGTCGTCTTTTTTCGGTGTCTGTTCGGTGTCGTCTATTGCGTCGTCGTACTTAAACGCGATAATGGAAGTCTCAAGGGCTCGAATCACAAATTGCTGGTCCTGCGCGGACTTTTCGGGACGACGGCGCTTTATTTTTTCTTTTTGACGCTGCAAAACATTCCGCTCGCATCGGCAATGACCATTCAATATCTTTCGCCGATTTTCACGACGATCATCGCGATCTTTTTGCTCAAAGAAGAGGTCAAACTTCCGCAGTGGATTTTCTATCTGATCGCCTTTTCCGGCGTGCTTTTTATCGAACAATTCGATCAGCGCGTGTCTCTTTTTTATCTCGGGATCGGAGTGGTTTCGGCTTTTTGTTCGGGAATGGCTTACAATCTCGTCCGCAGTTTGCGTGAACGCGAACATCCGATGACGGTCGTTTTCCATTTTCAATTGACGGGTTTGATCGCCGGATTTTTTCTGATGTATTTCGATTGGAAACTACCCGTCGGTTGGGATTGGCTTTATTTGCTGTTGATCGGCTTGACCTCGCAGCTCGGACAGATCTTTTTGACGAATGCCTTGCAAAAAGAAAAGGCGGCAAGTGTCGCGATCGTCAATTATTCGGGTTTGATCTATGGCTTGCTGATCGGCTGGTTTGTTTTTGGCGAAGCGCAAGGTTTAGAATCAATTGGAGGAATGTTGCTGGTCGTGTGCGGAGTGCTTTTGAGCATCGTTTACAGTCGTCGGCA
>JBBQOA010000655.1:0-2551 GCA_038330465.1 Pyrinomonadales bacterium | reverse complement strand
TTCAGTCGCCCAACGTCACATAGGTGAAGTTATCGTCACGATAAAAATTGATCAAGAAGGAAAAGTGATTTCTACAAAAGCCGAAAATGGACATCCGCTGCTGCAAAAGATTTCTGAAAACGCCGCAAAAGAATGGATTTTTACAAAAAATGTGTTATCAGAGCAGGAACTAAAAATTACATTTGTTTATTCCATAAAAACAGGCAAAAACAAAGAAAATGTTCTCAAAGAAGCCATCTACAAAATCAAATTCAAGAAACCATATCGTCTGAAGATTACTGTTATTGAGTACCAGATGATCATGACTGACTATTGAAATCGACTATTTTTGAGCAATCTTAATCTTCGCTTTCCAATAATTCCTTCGCCTTCAATAATTCCTGTTTGTGCGCTTCGGTGACGACCGGATAATGCAGGTCGAGCGATTCGAGTTTTTTAATGATGATCTCCGAAATCGCGGCGCGGGTGAACCATTTTTTGTCCGCCGGAATGATATACCACGGCGATTTTTCGGTCGAAGTTGCCGCGATCGCTTCTTCGTAAGCTTTCATATATTCGTCCCAAAGAGCGCGTTCCTTGGCGTCCGAAGCGGAAAATTTCCAGTTTTTGTCAGGCGTTTCGATCCGCGCGAGAAAGCGTCTTTTCTGTTCTTCGCGCGAAACATTGAGAAAAAATTTGATGACGTGAATGCCGTTTTCGGCGAGATAAGTTTCAAAATTGCGAATCTGCCCGAACCGTTTTTGCCAGATGGTTTTGTCCGCTTTGACATCTTTCGGAAGCGCTTGAGCTTGCAAAATTTCGGGATGGACGCGAACGACGAGAACTTCTTCGTAATACGAACGGTTAAAAATTCCGAGCCGTCCGCGTTCGGGCGTGTTTTTCGCGCAGCGCCAGAGATAATCGTGGTCGAGGTCTTCCGACGAAGGCTGTTTGAAAGAGAAAACCTGACAGCCTTGCGGATTGAGTCCCGACATCACGTGTTTGATCGCGCCGTCTTTGCCGGCGGCGTCCATCGCCTGAAAAACTATCAGCAGGGCGTGAACGTTCTGCGCGTAAAGAACATCCTGCAATTCCGCGAGCCGCGTCACGTTTTTTTCGAGATCTTCGATCGCCTCGGTTTTGTCTTTATAATCGCCCGTAAAATCGGTTTTGTGATCTTTAAGATTCAGCTTTTTTCCTTCTTCAGCCCGTAATTTATTATAGTCCATTAATTTCTCACTTTTTATCAAAAATTTCTGACCTATTTTACATAAATTTCCGGCGTTTATACACAGGAACAAACTTTTGTTCTTCAAACTCAAGGCGTTTTGGGGAAAACGCGCTTTGAAAATGGCGTTTCGCATATCAAATTGGCTCCTGTCTTTTCAGAAATGCGAAACGCTTAATTTTTTTGAGATTATCTGCTAAAGTCATTGACGGCAGCGCGCAAGCCGGTGCGTAAAATGACCCATCGCAGACCGCGCCGCCGCTCACGGAAAATCTGCTGACACCGAATTTGTAATATGAATTTCAATTATTCACGACCGTTTTTGAAAATTCTTCCTTTCGTCATTCTGATTTTCGTTTCGCTCGGCTGTCAGACGATGGAAACGGTCGAATCGACAAAAATTCCGCAAGCCGAGATCACGCAAAATTACGTTGTCACCGCAACGCGTCAAAACACGCGGATCGCCGCTTATTTTAATCAGGGAACGTGGGGAAAATCGGTCGATCTCGACGCGCCGAGCAAGATCGAATATAACGGCGGCGAGCTCCCGCAAAGTTCGGCAACCTTTTTACGGGGAACAGTTTACGAAATAAATTTAAATGGCGCACAGACCACGCATCGATTTGTTTACACCAATGGCGACGGCAAGATCTTTCGGAACGAAATGAGTTTTGAACCGCTCGATATTTCCGTCAGCGAGATCAACGTGAGCCGCTCGCAGGAAACAAAGATCGGGCTTTCACGCCGTGTCGGAAAAGACGAAACGATCACGATCTCGCTCGAATCTGAGGAAACGCGTCCCGCTTCGGGCAATTCGAACGCTGCGCCGAAGATTTCCAAACCGGACGCGCCGGAATACGATCTGGTCTTAAACAATGAACTCGACGAAAACCGTTCGGCGATCATTCTAAAACCGAAAAACCTCAAAACATTCGTCACCGGAAAAGCCGTTTTACGGGTTGAAGTAAGCCGCGAATTTGCGCTTCAGCAGCAAAATCCGGCGGGCGGAAAAATGCGTTGGAGCTACAGTTCGGCGGCGGCGGCAATCGTTACGAATTAGGCGGCGGACGTTTTACATTTCGCCGTTATCGCATAAAATTCAATTGTTATGAAAATTTCTCGTCTGTTTTTCGTGTCATTGAGTTTACTGTTATTGTTTCAAACCTTTCCGGCGCAAACCAAATTAACGCCGCATCAGATCACCTTAAAAAGCGGCAAAACATTTAATCTGAATTTGCCCGCCGATTACGAGATAATTCCCGCCGCCGAAGGCTTAAAGCGTGTGCGGTTTTTCGCCAAATCGCCCGACGGAAGAATTTTTGTAACCGATATGTTCGATTTGTC
>JBBQOA010000654.1:0-2554 GCA_038330465.1 Pyrinomonadales bacterium | reverse complement strand
TCATAAAAAAACCTTTTTTTAAAAAAAAAAACGCAAAAAAAAATGATAATTTTCGTCTTTGAAAAGCCCAAAATGCAGTTTGCTGAACAAAAATCAGGTATTGACTTTGGTGCCGTCAAAAAGTTATCTTGAATCTAGTGGTTTTTCCCGAAACCGCCGCATTTTCACCATCCCAACGGCTTCAAAATCATTATTCAATTCTTATGCAAAATCCCCAGGTTTCCTTATTTTCGGGCAAAATTGCCGGTTACAGCATCATTTTGACCGCCGTATTTTCCATTGCGGTGATTGCGGCAACCTTTTTTATTTCCAATTCCGACCTTTCTTTTGAAATGAAAACGACGATTTGTCTGGCGATCGCGATCATCTATCTTTGTATTTGCGCCGGATTTTATTTATGGCAGCGCGGGAAATTGTCGGATTTGCAGACAGAACAAAAAGTTTCGGCATTTAACGAAGAAATCGAAGGAAAATTGCTCGTCCTCGAAGAAGCCAACGAATTTTTCGGCGCGTCGCTCAAAACATCCGATATGTTTCGGCTCGTTGCGAGCCGCATCAATGAGATCGTTTCTTTTACGGCTTGCGCACTTTTTTTGCGTGACGACAGTGACAATGTTCTGCAGATAAAATACGCGGTCGGCGAAAATTCGCGCGAGTTTATGAATTTTCAGGGCGACACGAATAAAGGTTTGGCGGTCAAGGCGTTTCTGAGCGGCAAAACGCAGGTCGATTCTGCGCTTTTATTTGAAAAGAGAGTTTTTCCGCCCGAGATCTTGAAAGGTTTTCTAACGGCGGTTGCCGTGCCGCTGATCAATCGCGGCGAATCTTTTGGCGCTTTGGTTTTGTACGGAACGGCGGAAAACAATTTCGACGAAAACGCCGAGACGCTTTTGCAAGCCGTCGGCGCCCGCGTCGCGCCGCTTTTTGCCAATTCGTTTGCTTTTGAGCGGAGTCTTTCCAATGCGCTGACCGATTCGCTAACGAATTTGCCGAACGAACGCGCCTTTTTTCTGGTTTTGGAAAATCAATTGGCGGAAGCGCACCGTTACCGGAACGAAAGACCGCTGACGATCCTGGCGATGGACGTGCGCAATTTTGCGGAGATCAATCAGAAATACGGACACGCCGCGGGCGACCGACTGCTTGCTTTTGTTTCAATAACGATCAAGAAACAGCTGCGCCAGATGGACGTTTTGACGCGTTCGGCGGGCGATGAATTTCTGGCAATTTTGCCGACGGCGAATGAAAAGATCGGCGCCGATATCATCGAAAGGATCCAGCGCGGCTTTGTTTCGAGTCCGTTTCAAATCCTGCCGCGTGAAAACGTCAATCTCGAAATAAATTTCGGCGCGGCGACATTCTGGCGCGACGGCGAAACCGCCAACGAATTACTTAAAACCGCGCTGCTTAGAAAAGGACAGGATAAATCAGCGGAGAAAGGCAATGTCATCTGGTTTCCGAAAGATACCGTGAATTAAAAGAATTAACGCCAAGACGCGGAGAATATTAAGAAAAAAGGCAAACGTCAAACGAACGAGTTTAGGCGTTTGCCTTCAACATTTTTCCTTCGCGTTTCAGCATTCTCGCGGCATTGCGTTAATATTTATATAAACTTTTAACAAACGTCTTGCGTTAAAGAAAATAGTAATCTTGACAGAAAAAATAATACGCGATGCTTTCAGGGACAAAACTTGGACGTTACGAAATTTGCCAAAAAATCGGAACCGGCGGAATGGGCGAAGTCTATCTCGCGCACGACGAACAGCTCGACCGCAAAGTTGCGCTGAAGGTTTTGCTGCCCGAATTCTGCTGTGACGCCGAACGCGTTTCGCGCTTTCGAATGGAAGCGAAAGCCGCCTCGACGCTCAATCATCCCAATATTATTACGATCTACGAAGTCGGTTTCGAAGACGAACGGCTTTTTATCGCGACCGAATTTGTGGACGGAATAACCTTGCGCGAAAAGATAAATGAGGGCGAGCTGACCTATCTCGACGCGATCAAGATCACCGAGCAGGTTGCCGATGCGTTGGCGGTCGCGCACAGCGCGCACATCGTTCATCGTGACATCAAACCCGACAATATTATGATGCGCAAGGACGGAATCGTGAAAATCCTCGATTTCGGTCTCGCGAAACCGATCTTTGATCAAAATATCGGCGCGGAAGACGAAACCGTGCGGTTTGTCAAAACGCAGCCCGGAATGGTCATGGGCAGCGTTCGTTATATGTCGCCCGAACAGGCGCGCGGCAAGGAAACCGACGAACGAACCGATGTTTGGAGTCTCGGCGTCGTATTGTATGAATCGCTGACGGGCAAAAATCCGTTTGAAGGCGAAACGGTCAGCGATTCGCTGGCGGCGGTCATTCACGTCGAACCGGCACCGCTCGAAGACGTCCCCGAAGAATTGCAGCGAATCATTCGCAAAGCATTGAAGAAAAAATCGGGCGAACGCTATCAGAACATCAAAGATTTCTCGCTCGATTTGAAGGATTTGCGCAGCGAGGTCGAACTTGATTCGGCAGAAACGCGGCTCAGCCAATTAACAAAGACC
>JBBQOA010000653.1:0-2555 GCA_038330465.1 Pyrinomonadales bacterium | reverse complement strand
AAGCGCAGAAAGGCATTCGCGAATATCTTCAGCGCTGTTCCATGTGACGATCGAGATTGTAACTGTTGCCATTTTATAAACTTTCGTTTGAAGTTTGAAATTTACTTTTTCAGACTCGGCGAGAGTCATCGATTAGTCCGCTTGAAATCGTTAAAAATACATTTCGGAAAACGTTGAATAGCCAATCGATGTCAAAAATTTACATTTATGAAATGCCGCTTCGTTCACTTACATTTGCAAACCTTTCTAAAAATTCTTCACGGTCTATTTTGCAGCGACTCGACTTTACCGATCTTATATTTGGTTCGATAATTGAATTCTTTGATTACTCTTCGCCGATGTCTTCATTCCAGATTTCAGGGTTGGCGTCGGTATAAGTTTTGAGCATTTCGATACATTCCGCCGAATTTAGATCGATCACTTTGACACCGTTTTCGCGAAGCCAATCGATGCCGCCCGCAAAATTGACCGATTCGCCGACAACGACCGTCCCGATGTTGAATTGCCGGACGAGTCCCGAACAATACCAGCACGGCGCGAGCGTCGTGACCATTATTTTGTCCCGGTATGAACGCTGTCTGCCAGCTTTCCGAAAGGCGTCGGTTTCGCCGTGAACCGACGGGTCGCCTTCCTGCACGCGGCGGTTATGTCCTTTGCCTAAAAGGTTTCCTGCCCGGTCGAACAATGCCGCGCCGATCGGAATTCCGCCTTCGGCTAAACCGTCGCGGGCTTCTTTGAGAGCCACCAACAGCATTTTTTGATAATCGATCTGTTCATTCATATTTTTTATATACCTGACCTTCAACAGTATAGCGAATCGAGAAATATATATTACATAGAAATATGTTGCATCAAGGGATTTTGTGTTCGCTCAGAGTTCTCGATTTATCGTGAAACCGCCTTCGCTTCAACGACGGTTATCAAACTGAAGTTTGTACTCTGAGCGGATACAAAAAATGATTGCCCGATTAGCTGTCAGGTCATCAATTTATCCATCTTTTATTTATCATCAGAATTTCCCGAATCGTCCGTGTCGTCCGCATCGTCCGCATCTTCATCATCGTCGGTTTCGCCGGGCAGCTTGCGGCGGAAGATCTCGTAATTGTTCAAACTTTCGATATGTTTGAATTCGGGACGTAGTGTTTCCAAGATCTGATCTTTGTTGTCGATCGTTTTATCAACCTCGATCTCAAGTTCGTTTTTGACGATCAGCCAGCGAATATCACGCGCTTTGACTTGTTCGAGAATTTCCGAGGGACTCAGCGGATTGTTCGTGACATCGAACAGCAAAACCGAAAATTTCGGTTTTCTGCCGGTCGTATAATTGAAAAGGTCTTCGCCCGGAAGGATGATGATGCCGTCGTCCATTGGAATTTCGCGGTTCGTATATTCGACAAGCTCTTCGAAATCGGGAATAAATGAACCGCGCATCGATAAACCGGCAAGTTGCGGCAGCTTTGAATGTGCCATTTCGCCGTCGTCAAAGCTGACATAATCGAGCCGCTCGTTCGCATACAAATAAAATCCGCCCGAAATTAAAAAACAAACCGCCGCGACATAGGCAAAACTCACAAACCATCTGCCCGATCCTGTTTTTGAAAGTCTGAAAAGCGGCGGTAGAAACGCGGCGAACAATATCAGCAGCAGACTCCAAACCGCATAGGTCGACCCCCAGAGCTGCTGCGAAAGAAAGACGCCGTGCAGGGTTGCGATCAAGATAAATGGCAAAAATGAAGTTATTCCCCGAATCTGTTTCAAACCGAAAATTCCGACGATGAACGCGGCAATCATAATAAATGGAAAGACACCGACCAATCTTTCCGCGCGTTCGGATGCGTCAGCGTCCAAAAACAGATAGATGACCGTCCAAACAAACGGCGCGGACATCAAAGCGAGCGCCAGTGCGACCTTCCAACTTTTGACGAATTCGTTTTTCCACAGCAGAAGAGCGCCGATCCCGAAAAGCAAGATCCAAATTATCAAGCTCCAATCCTGATAAACCGAAAACATCTCAAGCCACGAAGGCGCCCGCCGCATCTTTGCATAAACCATCGTCCAAAACCAATAGTTATCAAATCCGGCGGTCAGATGCACGATCAAAACGCCAATCGCCAAACCGCTAACGATTCCGGCGAGCAATAACAAATAACCCTTGACCGTCTCTTTACGCCGAAGATTGACGATAATTAATATAACCAGCGATAAAGAAAGCGTCCCGAGAAAGAAAATGCCGATATTTTGTTTGATGAACAGCGTCACGACAGTCAAAATTCCGGCAAAATAGGTTTGCCACGCGGGAAAATTCTTCCTTTCCAGCCGGAGCAGCAGCAAAACGCTCAATAAAATAACAAAAACAGCGTCAGGATCATAAAAAGGATGCGGAAAAATACAGTAAATGCCGAGAATGACGAGCGGGATCGATAAAATGAATGCGATCAAATTTGCCGAAGGAATTGCATCACGCAGAAGCTGCCGCATAATTCGCCACGCAAGCAGGCTGCCGAGTCCGCCAACCAGCGCCGCGTAAAAAATATGATGCCAGTAGATCGCGCCCG
>JBBQOA010000652.1:0-2556 GCA_038330465.1 Pyrinomonadales bacterium | reverse complement strand
CGGCGTTTCTTTTTTTGGCTCGTCCTTTTCAGGCTCGTTTAAATTGACCACGAAATGCGACATCAATCTTTCTCCGTTTCAAAAACTTTGGCTTTCAGTTTGCCATCTGACAGACGAATTTGCACGTCTTCGCCCTGCTTTATTTGCCTGACGGAACTAATAATTTTGTCTTTTTCGTTCTTGACCAGCGAGTAACCGCGTTTCAAGACCGCGAGCGGCGAAAGCGCGTCGAGCGAAGCCATTTCGATTTTCAAACGCGCGTCCTTCGCGTCGATCATTTTTTTGACCGCCGAATTTTTCCGTTCGCCCAAAATTGCCAAACGAGTTTTTTTATTGCTAAGCTCTGCCGCCAGTCTGATCGGCGAAAGCCGCGATTTTACGGTTTCAAGGCGATCTTCGAGCGATTTTAATTTCTGCGTCAAAGCCGCTTGCAACTGTTCGCCGTAATCTTCTACTGCGTATCGCCAATCTTTGATCAATTGCGGAAATTGCGTAAAAACAGGCGAGAGCGCGAGTTCCTGCAAATCTGAACGAACGCGCAGCAATTTATGATCGATCAATTGAAAAAGATCCTGTTTGCGCTGCGCGACGAACGCTTCGATCTGGTCTTCCGATTGCGCGACGATCTCGGCGGCGGCAGACGGCGTCGGCGCGCGCCGGTCGGCGACAAAATCGGCGATCGTAAAATCGATCTCGTGACCGACCGCCGAAATGATCGGAATTTCCGAGGCGCGAATCGTCCGCGCGAGCCGTTCTTCGTTAAAAGCCCACAGATCTTCCGCCGAACCGCCGCCGCGACCGACGATCAAAACGTCGATCCGTTCATTTTCCGCCGCCGCCCGGTTAAATTCGTTCGCCAGCAGAATCGCCTGCCGAATTTCCTCGCCCGCCATTTCGCCCTGCACGCGGGTCGGGATCAGAACGATACTGACCGATTTTGTGCGCCGCGAAAGAACATTCAAAACATCGTGAAAAGCCGCGCCGTTCGGACTTGTCACAACGCCGACGCGGCGCGGAAAAAACGGCAGCGGACGTTTCAAATCTTCGTCGAAAAGCCTTTCTTTGCCGAGCTTTAACTTGATCTGTTCGAACGCGACCTTGAGCGCGCCTTCGCCGACCGGTTCGAGCGATTCGACGAGCATCTGATATTCGCCCTTCGGTTCGTAAACGCTCAATTTTCCGCGCACACGGACCTGCAAACCATCGAACGGCTGAAACCGAATCTTCCAATTCGAACCGCGATAACACGCCGCTTTCAGATGCGAATCGCCGTCGTGGAGCGAAAAATACCAGTGCCCCGAATTTGCCGCGACAAAATTGACGATCTCGCCCTCGACCCAAACCGACGCAAAAGCCTTTTCGAGCGCGCTTTTGACCTGCAAATTAACCTCCGAAACGCTCAACGGTCGGCGGTCTTCGTCATCGAAAAGCGATTGTAAAAGTGAAGATTTCATCAAGCAAAAGTAAATACAATTTGTTTTTGTACTGAGAGTTGCAAATCGTAATTTGAAATAAAAAGTTCCTGTTCGATTTGTTTTGAGTCCTTCGTTACATTTCTCATTCCGTATGTAAAGGTTTGCTCTTGGATATTTGCAAAAGAAAAAAGCTCGCGGATAAAAGGCGAATCGTCATAAGTCAAAAGCCATTTGTGCGGACAATTTTTCAAATTCCGTGCAAATCTTTCGTGATCAAAAATTTTGTGCAGATTTCCGTTTTTGCCGTAAAGCGCAGAGTTTGTCGCCGAAAAATAGGGCGGATCGAGAAACAAAAAAACATTTCCACCGCTCTTATTAATAACGGCTTCGTAATCCGAATTCGTTATTTTCATATCCTTCAAAATTTCGGGAATTACCTGTAAACGCTCGATGCTCGAATCCGTAAAACGCTTTTCAAAAGCCTGCCTTGAAAAACCTCCTGCTTCGGTCGTCCCGGAAAAAGTCACGCGATTGAACACAAAAAAAGCAGCGGCAAGTTTTATTTGATCGAAATTGTCTTTATTTTCTCGCAAAAATTTATACAAAATTTTGCCGTCGGAAAATTCCGATTTCCAATTCCAAATTTGCTCAATGACTTCATCTGAATTGATTTGAGTTTGTTGCCAAAAAACCGCTAGATCCTTGTAAATGTCGTTAATCCAAAACTTTTTGGTCGGAAATTTTTGTTTCAGATAAAGACAAATCGACGCGCCGCCGACAAACGGTTCGCGGTATTCATCAAATGGCGGAATTACCGCGCCGATTTTCTCAACCGCGCGACTTTTTCCTCCCGGATAACGTAATGGGCTGCGAATCATTTTTAACCGTTTCCTAATCTGACAGTAAAGTTATTTGCTTTCGCTTCGGCAAACAAACTTTGTAAAAATTCTTTTTGTCGTTTGTTGAAACTGTTGATGCGAAAAAAATTTGCTTGCGTTTCCAAATCGACATCTGATGAAATTTTGTCTGTAATTTTCTCCGAAGTCATCTGCAAAATCGGGAAAATCGCAAATGATTTATCATCAATACTAACATTCTCAAGATTGGTGTAAAGCATCATTTTCAGCAAACCGTCTTTGAT
>JBBQOA010000651.1:0-2561 GCA_038330465.1 Pyrinomonadales bacterium | reverse complement strand
ATATTGTCATAGGCGCTCTGCAAACGACGGATGTCGCGCCCGACATTTTCCGCCATCGCGAGCAGATAATGTGCGAGCGTCGAAGGCTGCGCGGGCTGGGTGTGCGTGTAAGCCGGAATCAGAGTTTCGTGGTGCGCGGCGGCAAGGTCCAGAAAAACCCGGCGCAGATCCATTGCCGAACGCAAAAGTTTGAGCGTCGCGGGACGCAAATATAAACGATAGATCGTTACGTCGATATCGTTGCGACTACGCGCCGTGTGGAGTTTACCGGCAGTGTCAGGATCGCAGTTTTTCGTGATCTCGCGCTGGAGTAAATAAAACAGATCCTCGAAACTGCCGTCGTATTCAGCGCTTTTGATCGCGTCCAAATCGAGACTTCGCAAGGCTTTGAGCAATTGTTTGAGTTCGCTTTCGCTGATAATTGACTGTTCGGCAAGCATCACGGCGTGCGCGAAGTCAACATCGATATAAGCTTCGAGAAAATACTTTTTCGCGTCGTCGAAACAATCGGCGAGAACATTTTCTTTATAATTTTGTGCAGGGAATTTTTCTTCCATAATATTATTTTTACCACAGCGCGCACAGCCGACTTTGAGAAAAACAATTTGATCTCCGTCTTACTGTGCGCGCTGTTTGGCTATTTTATTTTGCTTTCGGCAAACTCAGCATATTCGCAAATATTCGATACGCACCCGAATTTCCGACCGGCAGTTGGCGAAACCACGAATAAGCCGTGTAGATATATTTTCCTTTGCCGATCTCGGCATAAAGCATTCCGCCCTTGCTTTCGGCTTCGCCAGCGTCGTGCGTTTCGAGCAGCGGAATATATTTATCGTCAAACGATGTAAACGTATATAGATCGCGTTCCTGAACCCAATTGGCAAAATCCGCGTCCGAGATCTTGTTCGGGAAATTAAAGACCGGATTTGCCGGCTGCAAAATTTTGACGGGCGCGTTTTCGTCAACCGTGCGGATGTTGGAATCCATTTTCGCCGGAAATACCGGAAGATTTTTTTGGATATAATCGTTTTGCTGATATTGGACGATCAGCGTTCCGCCGTTTTTCACAAAATCATTGAGCCGTCCGTTGTTCGCGACAAAATCGGGACGCACCTGCGAAGCGCGGATGCCGACGACGATCGTATCGAATTGATTAAGATTTCCCGTCGAGAGAAATTTTTCGTCGAGCATCGTGACATCGAGACCGAGCCGCCGGATGGCTTGCGGCACTTTATCGCCGCTGCCCATAATGTAGCCGATCTTGACGGGCGCGATCTTCAGATCCAAAACCTTCGCCGAAACGTCCGCTTTTGTATAAATTCGATGCGTCTGAATATGCGAATAGGCGATCTCCTGCATTTGCCAATCATAGGTTTTGCCGTCAACCAGCGCGTTTGCCGTCAATTTATAATTGTCGGTTTTGGCATTCGCCGGAATTGTCAGATCGAAACTCAACGCGGTTTTGTCGCCTTTTTGGGCAAGCGAAAAATCAGCCGCAGTCGGCGAAAGCGTCCAGCCCGCGGGAACATCAAATTTTCCGGTTCCCTTGACGGCGTTCGGTGAATTGTTCGTAACGGTCATCACGAGCCGGTGTTTTTCCGATTTCGCGGAAGCCGGCGCGATCAATAGATTTGATTCAAGACCGACCGTGACGGCGGGAACAATATTCAGGTCACGGCGAAGCTCTCCGCGAATGTCATCGGCGTAGCGATATTGAACTTCCCTTTCGACTGTGATTTCCTGCCCGCCGATTTCCATTTTAACTTCGGCGCTGACGAGCGGCGGCTGAAACGGCATATTTTTCGCGGCGTCATCGGCTGACCAATCAAAAGTGAAATTTTTATTGCGCGGACTTTCGAGCCAATAAGGTTCGGTCGGTTTCGCATTGGCGGGCGAAGTCAGCGTAAAAAATGAAGCGTTAAAGGCATCTTCGCGGCGCGGACGAAAATCGTTTTCTTTTATGTTCGGTTCAGGCGTAGATTCGGACTTCCAGCCTTTCGGAACTTTCAATTCCACATTCGTAACCTTCACATCCGCCGTTTGCGGCGCAAAAACCCGCACGCCGACGCCGGTCGAATTTCCAGCAACCAACATATCGGTATCGCTCAAAGCGTCAACAACGACGCCGCTTGCCATTTGCAAAGCTTTGATAAATTCACCTTGTTTTTGCATCAACAAGAATTTTGAATCTGGATTTCGCGTTGCCATTTCCGCATCCACGGTCTGTTTATAGCCTTTTGCTAAGATCGGCACGAGTTTTTTCGGATTATACGGATCATAGCTTTTCACAGCCATTTCGACGCTTTCCTGTAATTCGGCGAGTTTCTTGGCAAACGGTTCTTCACTGTTATTCGTCAGTGCGGCAATGCCCTTGATCGAAGTGTCCAAACCATCGAAAACACTTGATTCGTTGGCGGTTTTGCTGCCGAAACTTTCGAGCAGACGCATTCCCGAAGTAAATTTTCCGCGAAGTTCCAAAACGCCCATTTCCTGCGATTTATGCTGACTTCTGCCTTCCATCGCGATCTCAAAATAGGAGCGACCGATCAATGAATTATACT
>JBBQOA010000650.1:0-2569 GCA_038330465.1 Pyrinomonadales bacterium | reverse complement strand
CCGGTGTGCCCCAAGCGCGTCATGTGCATGGGCTGTTGATGCGCGGGATGCAGGTGCTCATAAATTTAATTTACAGGGATGACAGGATAAACAAGGATGAAGAACAAAATAAAACCGGAAACCTAATCTTTATAAATTATCCTTGTTCATCCTGTCATCCCTGTAAATTTCTTACTTCAAACCCGTTTTCCCTCGCTTTCTTCGATTCGGCGTTTCCGATTTTTCAAAAGAATTTGTTCCGGCGTGCTGCGACAAATTCAGCAAAATCCCGACGGCAAACAGTGTAACGATAATCGAAGAACCGCCGTAAGAAATAAACGGCAGCGGAATGCCTTTCGCCGGCAGAATTGAAATTACGACCGAGATATTGAAAAGTGCCTGCACGATAATTCCCGTGATAATGCCGATGCCGAGAAGCATTCCGAATCGGTCGGGTGCGAGCAGCGCGGCGCGAGTTCCACGCCACAACAAAAGTCCAAAAGCAACGACCACGCAGAGCGTTCCAATCAATCCCAATTCTTCGCCGACAACCGCAAAAATAAAATCCGAATACGGATACGGCAAGTAGAAAAGTTTCTGCTGACCTTTTGCAAAACCCTCGCCGAGAACGCCGCCCGAACCGATCGCATAGAGCGATTGACAAACCTGATAACCCGCGCCCGCCGCGTTTTCCTGCGCACACGGATCAAAGAAAGCCATCAGACGCGCGACGCGCCACGGCGCGAAAACCAGCGCGCCGACACCGCCGATAAGCATCACCGCCGCGACCGATGCGAGATGCAAAATGCGCGCTCCGGCGGCAAAATAAACACAGACGAAAATCGCGCAGAGCACGATCGTCGTGCCGAGATCAGGTTCGAGAAAGATCAATCCGCCGAGGAAAGCAAGCACCGCGAGACACGGCAGAACGGTTTCCTTGAGTTCGCCGACCGCTTTTTCTTTGATTGTCAAAAACCACGCTAAAAATACCGGCAAAGCGATCTTGGCGACTTCCGAAGGCTGAAACGAAAATCCCGGAAAGCGAATCCAGCGTCGCGCGCCGTTGATCGCCGGAAAACCGTAAACCGAGATCAAAAGAACCGAGGTGACCACTAAAATTCCGATCACGACATATCTGTTTTGATAAAATTTGTAATCGACCTTGCTCGCCGAATACATCACGACCAAACCGAAAATCGTAAATCCGAACTGTTTAAAGAAATACTGAAACTGCGTTGCGCCGTCCGCGTTATCGGCGGTTTCCTTGAGTGAGATCATTGCCGACGCGGAATAGACCATGACCGCGCCGAACAAGGCGAGCGATGCCGCAACTGCGAATAAAAACCAATCGATGCGAAGTTTCTTTGCCATTCTTTCCAGTCCAAAGTCTATTGTCCAGAGTCCAAAGTCATTTGAATTTACTACCGCGCCTTTCTGACCGTTGAAGATATTTCATCAAACCGCCGATTATCCGCCTAGTTTCGTAAGTCACCTAAATCTTGAAATTTCTCAATCTTCGCCATAAAACTAAACTCCTTTGACTTTGGACTTTAGACTATGGACTCTGGATTTAAAAACTGTGCCGCGTTCTTCGAACGAACGAAACATATCAAAACTCGCGCACGCCGGCGCGAGCAAAACCGAATCGCTTCGCTCGGCGCTTTCAAAACTTTTTCTAACGGCGTCCGCCATCGAATCGGCGCAGACGATTTCCGCGTGCGTTTTTAATTGCGATTCGATGTTATCCGCATCTTCGCCGATCAAAACGAGTTTTCGGACCGTTTTTTCGATCAGCGGCACGAGCGGCGCATACGGCGCGTTTTTCCCGCGTCCGCCCAAAATTAAAACCGTTTTCCCCGCTTCTTCGCTCAGGGCTTCGAGTGCCTTGAGAGTCGCGTCAACGCTTGTCGCTTTCGAATCGTTGTAAAATTTGACGCCTTCGATCTCGGCGACAAACTCGATGCGGTGCTCGACGCCTTTGAAATTTCGGACGGTTTCGCGCATCGAATCGGGCGAGGCGCCGCACGCGAGTCCGGCGGCAAACGCGGCGAGCACGTTTTCGACATTATGGAGCCCGCGGACAAAGATCTCGTCGCGCGTCGTCAAAACTTTTTCCCTGCCGCCGCTTCGCGAAATCAAATCTCTGCCGCGCAAAAACAAGCCTTCGTCGAGTTCTTTTTTGACGCTGAATAACGAAACGTGCGCCTTTAAACCGCTTGCCCAACTCTTTGTTACTTCGTCATCGGCGTTCAAAATCGCGACATCTTCCGAGGTTTGATTCATAAACAGCCGATGTTTCGCGCCGGCATAATCCGAGAAAAAATCGTAGCGATCCATATGATTCGGCGTGACATTTGTGGCGATCGCGACATTCGGGCGAAAATCTTTGATCGTTTCAAGCTGAAAACTCGAAAGCTCGACGACCGTCCAACCCGTTTCGGTCGAATTCGCGGTCAGATCCAGCAGCGGCGTGCCGATATTTCCGCCGACCTGCGTCGCAATTCCCGAATTTCGCAAAAGCTCGCCGACGAGCGTCGTTGTCGTCGTCTTGCCGTTCGAGCCCGTGATGCCGACGATGCCGCCTTTCAAA
>JBBQOA010000649.1:0-2571 GCA_038330465.1 Pyrinomonadales bacterium | reverse complement strand
AAGTGCAAGATATGGGATAAGAAATGGGATTCGAAGTAATTGTGTTAATTACACCATCACAATCTCTTCTCTAAGATGCGCTTTTATTACCAGAGTCACAGGCTAGTCTTTGGTCGGAAATAACTCGGCAATGACTGGGACGAAGCTCACAAATCGAAGTTTGTTGGTCAAACAAGGTAGTCTGGCTGTTAGAGTTATCATAACAAGTTGAGCCGCTTGGTTGAGTACCATTACATTTGACAGTGGCGCAGCGGTCTCCTTCGGGACTATTCCAAATTTCGCACGATGGTGTTCCAATCTGTATTCTACCGGTAGAGAAAACTACGACATTAGCAATTAAAAGAGCCACAAAATAATAACTGAAACAAGAAGCAATATTCGGTAATTCATTGAATTCGTCCTCCTCAATTGATATTTTTTTCCAACTCATCTAATTTTTTGGTGAGATTTTCGGATCCTTGTTCACTCATATCCTGAAGAATTGAAATAACAGTTTTGTATCCTATTCGGAATGCTTTTTTCCATTCATCTGATTGATTTATTTTCGGTACACCAACAGGAATTTCCTGTATATCCTGTTTCAAAAAATTTGTTACACTAACTGCACTATTTGCATTTTGATTTTTGATTAAATCTTTCAATTGCTTAATCGCTGCCTTTACTCCATCACGCTCTCCGGCTATTTCTTCCGACTTTCCCACAGTGTCTTTGCCCCAGGAACGACCATCTTCAAACTCTATATAATCAATTGATAAAAAAATGGTTTCTCCTTCCTTTATGTTTAGACGTTCTACCGGAAGGCTGTTTGTTATAGACCCGCTTGCTTGAAACAACTTTGCAACAAAAAAACTGGTCATTATTTTCCCACTGCTTTTGTCATCGCCTAAAAGTGTATATGCCCTAATGGATTTGTTACTGACGTTTTGTAAACTGTAAATAATCTCCTGGTGAGTTAAAGATGAATTATCTACATTAACAACCATTATTCGTAGCGGACAATCCTTTTGTCCGACCACTTCCGCGACAATCGGCGGCTGATCTTTAAGTTTGTCGTTAGAAGTTTGGGCTAAAACATTTTGAATCAGAAAAGCCGTCAGACAAATATTCAAAGACATCACACAAGCAAAACCTATTAAGTAAGTTCTTTTACTGAATCTATTCGTTCTCATTTGATTTTCTCCTTTCCGTCCTGCCCCACAGAGAGCGGGAAAATGGTTGACAGAAAGGTTGTTTGGTCTTTTGGAAGGCTAAAAAACCGCCATTTGTTACGACGTAAACAACAAATTGTAAATTGCGCTAAGATAATAGTAGAAAAAAAATTTGCGACTCGTCAATAAAAATTTGTTAAGATAGTTGCACAAGCCTAGATGAGTAGAAAAAACCTGCAAGAATTGGCATCACCATTTACAAAGGTGCGAAAAAAATTTTCCAAGTTTTTTTCGCAGACCTTTGAAAATGTGACATCCGTTCAAAGATTTTGGGCGGGTTTTGCCTTTCTCTGCATTTTGACGACGCTGCTCATCAATAATCCGCTCTGGCGCATTTCGGGCGAACAATACAAAGAAGGCGACATTGCCCGTGAAAGCATCATTTCGCCTGCTGATATTACCGTCACCGACGAAGAAGCGACCGAAGTCAAAAGAAACACCGCGCGGGAAAAGATTGCGCCGATCTTCCGGCTTGAATCAAATAAATCCGAGCAAGCCGTTCAGCGATTTCTGTCGGCGTGGGAAAAACTTCAGCGGCACGGTGACGTCTCAAATAATAACAACGCGAAACAGGCAAATTCCAAACAAACGATCGCCGATTCGAAATCCGAATCGCATTGGACCGGTGCCGGCGGCGCGGAAGTCGGAAAGATCCTCGCTTCGAGAAATTTCAGCCGCAACGAACTCGATGCCGTTATCAGCGCCCTGCGCGAAAGCTGCGAAGGTTATATTTACGATGATTCGGAACGCCAGTTCTTTCAAAACGAAGTCTCGGTCATCGATCGTTCGAAACCGAATGTCGATCAAAAAGTTTCGATGCCAGAAAGCAATTGGATTCCGCTTTCGACCGCGCGAAATAAACTGAAAGAACGATTGAGCACGATCAAAAGCCTTTCGCCGAAAGAGATCGAAGCATTTTACACGGCGACCGAAACGCTCGTCGAACCGAGCGTTTCGCACGACAGCGTGGCGACCGAATCAACGCGCGAAGCGGCTGCCAATCAGATTCCGCCGCTCACGATCTCGCTCAAAAGGACGCAAAAGATCGTCGATGGCGGCGATATCATCACGCCCGAAATTCTATCAAAGATCTCGGCGATTCGCAGCTACAGTCAATCGAGCCGCCAGCTCAACCGTTTTTTCGGACTGTTGGCGATTATTTCCGCGCTTTATTGGGTGGCTTGGAAATTCATCCAACATAATCAGGTCGGCACGCGGCTAATATTATCGGTCGAAAAAACATTTGCGCTCTTTGGGTTTATCATCATTATTCAAACGACCGTCATGGCGATATTTTTTCGCCTTGCCGAATTTACCGCCGCGCAAAACCTAAAAGCGCCGCTCAATGACCCGACACTCTGGG
>JBBQOA010000648.1:0-2584 GCA_038330465.1 Pyrinomonadales bacterium | reverse complement strand
TCCGGATGTCGATCGGCATTTTAGCGTTTTTCACGATCGGATAAAAGGTCAACTGAATATCGTTGATGATCGCCACTTCGTTTTCGATATGATCGAGCACGTCGAGTTCGAGTTCGTTGTGCTGAAGCGCGAGACAATACTGCAGGTCGGCGTGAACCGTTCCGACCGAAGCGTGTGCTTCGCCGGTTGCCTTCAATTGTTCGGAGATCTGACGAAACGACGCGCCCATTTTGTAAAGATCCCAAACGAGATACCGGCGATTCGCTATCTTGACCTCTTCGGCGGCGGTCGGGCGTTTTTCCTTCGGCTTGCGGGTTCTTTTCGCCTTTTTCGCCGGTTTTGGCTTGGCAGCTGTCGGTGCCGGTTCGACTTTCGTTTTGGTTTTTTGCGTCAGTTTCGGTTCGTTTTTCTTTTTGCGCGACGGCAGGGAATCGACGTTTGGAAGTCTCTGCGTCGATTGTTTTTGCCCAAAATAGACGTTTTGACCTTTTTGCGTCGATTTTTTTGCCTCGGAATAGACGTTTTGAGGATTTTGCGCCGATGCCGTCGCCGCCGGTTTTTCCTTTGTTTTACTGACGGAATTCTTCTTTTTGGCAGGTTTCGCGGGTCGTTTCGGTTTGACCGTCGCCGTCAAGGTATCCGGTGATTCAATCGCGGCTTTTTCCGCTTCTTTCGTCGGGTTTTTGGGTAGTTTCGCCATAACAGAAAAGAAATTATGGCAATTTGGCGGAAATTATTGTTTATTTAATTTTTTTCCGAAGCTTTTCGGATGGTGCCAAAAAAACCGCGTAATTCCTTTGAGCGGTTGACGCGCGGCGTCGCCTGAACGCGCACCGCGATCCGTTGATGACCTTCGAGCGCGACAACGTGCTGAATATCGATCGGGCAAATATTGTCGGTCGCATCGTGCCATTCGCTGAGGACGCGCTGCCGTTCGCTGGTCGTCGGAATTTTCGAGAGCCATTTTCTTTCGAGCAGTTCCGATTCGTCGGCGTTAAGGAGATCGCACATCGCGCGGTTGGCAAAGGTGATATTCGCATTTTCGTCCATTTCGAAGATCGGCTCCGGCGAGGTTTCATCGAAATGCCGGAGTTTAGCGTTCGCGTAATCGATATGTTTCTCGATCCGGTCGACGGAATCCTTGAGCGACGAACCGCCGTTGGTTTTGACCTCGGCGGCGATTTCGGCGATCTGGACTTTGAGCGTTTCGACGAGGCTGAGCAGCTCGTCGAATTGTTCGCGGCGTTTCCGGCGGGGCGCGAGAATCTTTTCGCTGAACGGCGTCCAGAGTTCGCCTTTGATCGATTTGATCGCGCCGGCGATCCCGCCGACAAAGACCAGGGCGATCATAAATCCGTAAAACAGATACCAAAGATCGGCGACTGTAATTTCGAGTAAAAACAATATCAGGAGTGTCATCATATTGGGATTGTTTGAAATTAGAAATTAAACCGCGCCTTGACCTGATAGCCCGTCAAGGCGCCGAGTCCGAAGCCGGCGGCAAAGAACCATTTGCGCTCGGATTTGAGTTTTCTGATCGTAAAATTCTGCTCGCCGATCTTTTGCCGGTCGGCGTCCGCCTGCTGTTTGTAAAAGAAATTCGCTTTGGAAAGTTCCGCGTTGGCGTCGGAAAGCGCCTTGATGCGCGATTCCTGAACGCCGTCGGCGCGGGATTTCTCTGATTCGTAAAGCGCTTTCCAATCGGCGGAAGATTTTTGCCAGGCGGCGCGCTGACGTTCGGATTCCTCGAATGCAGCTTTGTAATAATCGCGGTCGGCGACGATTTTCCTGATCGCTTTGACATCATCGGGCGTAAGACAGACCGGTGTGTTTTGTGCCGAAGCGGACGAAGAGAGAAATCCGACGATTAAATTTAGAAGTATGAATAAAATTAGTTTTTTCATTTATTTTTGACCTCACACCGGGCGCAGAATTCTTTCGAAAGCGAAAATCCCGATTTTTTCGCATCGTCGCATAACCCGCAAACCTGCGAATCAAATTCGGAGTCGGCATCAATATCGGCGATTCTTTGGTTGCGTTCGAGAACAAGCTCGGTGAATTTATCGGCATCGCCCGCCAATTTTTTATCGTTCGCCAGGAGTATTTCCGCCTGCGCTTCGTTTGTTTTTTTGAGCAGGGCATTCTCCGCCGCGAGCTGGCGTTCGTTCAGAACGAATTGTGCGGCGCGGGTTTCGTATTCGGCGATCTTTTGCAGGTTTTTATCGCGTTCGCGCAAATATTTGCTGTCGGCTTCGGCTTGCGCGGCGGATTTGCCGGCAAAGTAAGCGGCTAACGGCACGCCCGTCAGGATGAGCAGCACGATCGCGGCAATGATCAATTTCGCGCGCGGCGTCAAGCTCAGGAATTTATCAAGAATTGTCTGCGGATTCATCTCGGCTACCTCGATATTCATAATCGAATATTGCGGCGCATAATTGTGAAAGGGATATCGGACGACCTTTTTCCGTAAAGTAAAAACGCAAAAAAGGCGAAGGCACATAGCAAGCACCTTCGCCTCAATTCGTTGAAGAAAACAACCGCCATTAAACAGCTAGATTTTAGCGCGGGCGTTATTCGATACGCC
>JBBQOA010000647.1:0-2604 GCA_038330465.1 Pyrinomonadales bacterium | reverse complement strand
TTGTTCAAAGACCTTTCGATTTGCCCTACGGCACCGGTATGACGCTGACGACGGCGCGTTATTATACGCCGTTCGGTCGTTCATTGCAGCGCGATTATTCAAACGGCTCGATCTATGATTACTACACGAAACACGGTGAAGATGAGGACGGCGAGAAAACCGACGCGCAGCCGAAACCGGTCGGAAGTCCGGTGCCGACCGCGAATGGCAGAGTTCTTTACGGCGGACGCGGCATCGAACCGGATATCAAAGTTCAGCCGCAACAATTTACGCCGCTGCGCGGACGCCTTAATGAATCGGCATTTTTCTTTGTTCGTCAGCTGGTTGCCGGACAGATCAAGGGTTTTGAAAATTACCGGCGCGACCGTCAGAATTTCGCATCGACGATCGATCCGAACGATCTGCTGATCAACGATAAATTATTTGAAGCCTTTCGCAGTTTCACGGCGGCGGACAAGGCAAACGGTTTGACGGCGGAAAATATCAACAGCCAGATCGATTACGCAAAATCGCGGATTCGCGAAGAACTCGCGACCGCCAACTATTCGAACGAAGCCGGCGCGCAAGTTCTGCTTGAAGTCGATCCGCAGCTTTTGAAAGCGGTCGAGACAATCGGCGACGCGAAAAAACTCGTCGCCAAGAATTAAATATTTTGAAATCAAATTTCTTGAATATATCAATCTGTCTTTTGATTCAAAAGCGTTTATGAAATGATCATTCAACAACGCGCAAAATAAAACATTTCAAATAATAGGTTTCCGGCATTCCGAGCAGAATCGGATGGTCGGATGCCTGCATTCGTTTTTCGATTACTTGAACGCGGCGCCGCGCATCGCGCAGGGTTTGTTCAAGTGTTTGCAAAAACATTTCTTCCGAAAAGTGATACGAACAACTGCAAGTCACAAGAATTCCGCCTTTGTTGAGTAATTTCAAAGCGCGTAAATTTATTTCCTTGTAGCCGCGCACCGCCGATTTCAAAGCCGAACGCGTTTTGACGAACGCCGGCGGATCAAGCACGATCGTGTCGAATTTTTCGCCCGATTTTTCATAGTCGCGAAGCGCGTCGAAAACATTCGCGGTGCGAAATTTGACGTTCGAAATTTGATTTAATTCGGCATTTCTTTTTGCCAAATTGATCGCGTCCTCGGAAATGTCGAGCGCCAGCACTTCGTCGCAGACTTGTGCCAAATTCAGGGCAAAACCGCCGCTGAACGTGAAACAATCAAGCGCGCGTCCGAACGCGTAATTGCGCACCGCGAGATGATTTTCGCGCTGGTCGAGAAAAGAACCGGTTTTTTGTCCGCCGAGCGGCGAAACGTAAAATTTGACGCCGTCCTGTTCGATAATGATCTCGTCCGCGATCTCGCCGAAGAGAACTCCCGCCTGAAGCGGCAGATTTTCGCGTTGACGCACCTTCGCGTCGTTGCGTTCGATGATCGCGGTCGGCGAAAATTCTTCGCGGAGAATGTCAACGAAGGTTTCTTTGAGTTTATCGGCGCCTTGCGAAAGCGTTTGAATCACGAAAACTCCGTTGTAATCATCAACAATTAACGAAGGAATCAGGTCGCCTTCGGTGTAGATCAGACGTCTGGCGTTGGCATTTGATATTTGGTTTTTGGCTTTTGGCTGGAGTCTCGTGTTGATCGAGTTAATAATTTTTTTTCGCCAAAATTCTTTGTCGATCGGTTCGTTTTGGGTCGTGAAGATCCGCAGGGTGATCTCCGACGAATCGCTGTAAAAGGCTTTGCCGATGAAGTTTTTTGTTTCGTCAAAAACCGCGACGACATCGCCGCCCGCCGCTTCCGTTTTTTGAACATCACTTTTATAGATCCATAAATGACCGTTGCGGACGCGCTTGGCGCCCTTATTTGTAACGAATGCTTTTTCCATCAAGAATGAATTTAACCGATGAGGAAATATTTAGCCAATCCGCAAAGTCCGCCGACAATGACAACGAGCAAAACATCGGCTTTCAGAAAATAAAGCGCGGCGAACGACAAAACGGCTAAACCGAGCGCGAAATAATTTGTTTGAAGTGACGGAAAGATCACGGTTGCGCCGAACATTAATGCGAGATTCAAGATCACGCCGACGACCGAAGCCGTGACGCCTGACAGCGCGGATGTGAGATTTTGATTATGGCGCAGTTTTTCGATAGACGGCGCGCCGATGAAAATAAAAAAGAAGGACGGCAAAAATGTCGCGTAAGTTGTCAGCAAACCGCCCAAAACCGCGAAAAATGTTTGATTATATGCGCCCGCATTATTCCAGCCGGTCATAAACCCGATGAACTGCAAAACCATAATCAGCGGTCCGGGCGTGGTTTCGGCAAGCGCCAGCCCATCAACTGATTGCGTCGCCGTGATCCAATTTGCGCTGACAACGGCTTGATTGACGTAAGCCAAAACCGCGTAGGCGCCGCCGAATGTCACGAATGCGGCTTGGGTGAAAAATAGATAAGTTTTTGAGGCGATATTTTCAAAACCGAAGGCAAAACCGACGGCGAGAAACGGCAAAATCCAGAGCAAGCCGAAAACCGAAATTATTTTTAACAATCGGTGTTTGGTCTTTGGTGTTTGGTCTTCGGTTTTGGTTGATTCTTCG
>JBBQOA010000646.1:0-2607 GCA_038330465.1 Pyrinomonadales bacterium | reverse complement strand
GCCTCGGTCGGACTCGCGCCGGGTTGGCTCGTCGTGCTCGTCGGATTTTTTTTCAATGCGGCAATATTTTTTATTGCTTTCGGAACCTTAAAATTAAGAGATTCGGCGAGCGAAGTGCTGCCGCTCGAAGATTTTGAATGGCATCCGCTGAAACAGGTTTCGGATTGGGCGGAAACAAGTCTGAAAAAAAGAAACACTATCCGCCGCGCCAAAAAAGCACGCCAACGCGTTCGTTCGATCCACAAAACCGAAACTTAGAAAGGTTAAAAGGTTAAAAAGTGAAAAAGATTAAAAGGGAAAAAGTTTGGTTGAATTTTATTCGACACGGCTTTTTCCCCTTTTCCCTTTTTCCCTTTTTCACTTTATTTGTTATTTTTTTTCTAACAACAATATTATAAAAAAAGGAGACAATAATTTTATGCCGATTGAATTAGACGAACGAGGGAGAGCCTTGGAGAACGAATATTTTCACCGCAAGGAGCAGGAATTACTTGAAAAAATGAAGTCCAAAATTGCGTCCGAAGAAGCCCGGAGTTTGGAATTGCAATGTCCGAAATGCGACGGAGTGTTGCACGAGACCAGTTTTGAAAACATCGCGATCGACGTCTGCGACAAATGCCACGGCGTTTGGCTCGACGCCGGTGAACTCGCGCAGATCACACAAAAGGACGAAAGCGGTTGGTTTGGTAAAGTTTTCGGTTAATTCTGGAGAAAAATAAATGAAGCATCTGCGAAATTTCGCTTTTTCGATTCTGTTTTTGACACTGACTTTTTCGGCTTTTGCCCAGAAACCCGAAACGAAGCCGACTGATGTTAAGACGTCGGTTCAAACTTCGGTTTCTTCGCAAGACTTAAAACTGAGCAGTAAACTGATGGCGCGTGAAATGCCGTATCGAGTGATTTTGCCGAAAAATTATGAAGCCGATAAAACGGAAAAATTTGCGGTGATCTATTTACTTCACGGGTTGATCGGGCATTTCGATAATTGGACCGATAAATCAAAGCTCAAGGATCACGCGGCGAATTACAATTACATCATCGTCATGCCGGAAGGCGACAACGGCTGGTATTCCGACAGCGCGACGGTTCCGAACGACAAATACGAAAGCTACATCGTGCAGGAATTGATTCCCGAAATTGACGGGAAATTTCGGACGATTGCCGACCGACCGCACCGGGCGATTGCCGGTCTTTCGATGGGCGGCTACGGCGCGCTCAAATTCGGTCTGAAATATCCCGACAAGTTCGTTCTCGCCGGTTCGTTCAGCGGCGCGCTCGGCGCGGCTTCCTTTACCGATAAGACGCTCGGCAACGGCTGGAAAGTGCTGACCGATTCGATCATGGGAACTTACGGCGCGGAAGACAGCCAAACGCGCAAAGACAATGATATTTACAAAATCGTGCGCGAAACAACGCCCGAAAAAGTGAGTGCGCTGCCCTTTATTTATCTCGATTGCGGAACGGAAGACGGCTTAATTACGCAGAATCGTGATTTCAACGCGCTGCTCGCCGAAAAGAAGATCCCGCACGAATTCCGGGAACTTCCGGGCATCCACGATTGGAAATTTTGGGATTCGCAGGTTCAGGAATTTCTGCGTTTAGCGGGAAAATTCATCAAATAATACTGTATTATGAAGAAAATAATTTTGCTCTCTCTTTTGATCTTGGTTTGTGGTTTAACGGGTTTCGCGCAAAAAACGATCGTCAACAGCGCGAAAGCCAAAACGATGCTGCTCGGCAAACATCGGCTTTCGCTGCAATGGGTCAGCTGGGATTATTTCGGCACGGCGACCGTCACCAATAAAGGCGGCGTTTTGTCTCTGAAAGGCGAACAGAAAAGCCGCAAAGATCGCGATTTTGTCAAAATCGACGGCACGATCACCGAGATCAACGCGAAAGATTTTGTTTTTGACGGTACGATCGTCACGCAGGTCAGCTATATCAACGGCGGCAAACCCTGCGAGCGGAGCGGCGAAATGACTTTTAAGATCACCGGCTCGCGCAAATATTGGCGTCTGATGGAAATGAACAATCCGTGCGACAGCGTCACCGATTACGTCGATATTTTCTTTCGTTAGAGCGATCAGCAGTTAGCAGTCAGCAGTCAGTTAAAACCGATCCATGATCTAATAAATCTATGAAGAATTTTAGAGATTTGAAGGTTTGGCATAAAGCTCACGAACTGACGTTGTTGATTTATAAAGAGACAAAAAATTTTCCGAGAGAAGAATTATTTGGATTGACAAGCCAAATTCGTCGGTCTTGCGCCTCGATTCCGGCAAACATTGCGGAAGGTTGCGGGAAATCATCAAATGCTGATCTGGCAAAATATCTTCAGATTGCTTTGGGTTCTGCAAATGAACTTGAGTATCATTTGCTTTTGGTTCGTGATTTGGAGATTTTAGATAATGAAATTTATGTCATTTTTGAAGGTAAATTGTTGGAAGTTAAGAGAATGTTGGCTTCGCTCATTACAAAAATCAGAACTGACGGCTGATTGCTGACTGCTGAAAACTTTATGCTTAATTTTGCTATTGAAACGGCGCGCGAAGCCGGACAAATTCTGCTCGAAAAATTCGGGCGGAAGATAAATATTTCCAAAAAAGG
>JBBQOA010000645.1:0-2617 GCA_038330465.1 Pyrinomonadales bacterium | reverse complement strand
TTTTTCCGTTCCGACCATTTCAATTACGCGGTCAACGGCATTCCGATCGTTTTCTGGTTTGACGGCGTTCACGAAGATTATCATCAGCCGGGCGACGAACCGCAGAAGATCGATTATGTGAAAATGGAAAAAATCGCACGGACGATCTTTCTGACGATGTGGGAAATTTCCGATCTGAAAACGCGTCCGGCAGTCGATAAACAGCTTCCGCCGGAATTAACGGCAAGATAAAAAAGGCAAAAATAAGTTAAAAAGCAAAGAGGCAAAAGCAATTCGATCTTTTGCCTCTTTTACTTTTTCACTCTTATCCTGCGATATGCTTCGGATTTGCTCAGACCGAATTCCTTGGCGGCTTTTTTGAGCGCATTTTTTTGGTCGAAACCTTCTTTTTCAAGTTCGCCGAGGCGTTCGGAAATTGTTTTATGATCTGAGATCTGAGATCTGAGATTTGAAACGCTTTCGCGTTCGATCACCAAAACGATCTCGCCTTTGGTTTGTTCAGTCGAATATTTGGCGGCTAAATTCTGTAAATTTCCATAGATCGTTTCTTCGTGAAGCTTGGTCAGTTCGCGGGCGATTGCCGCTTTCCGGTTTCCTAAAACTTCAAAACAATCGCTTAAAGATCTGCCCAAACGATGCGGGGTTTCATAGAAAACGAGCGTCGCGGGAATCGACCGGACTTCTTCCAAACGCTTGATTCTTTCACTCATTTTCGACGGCAAAAATCCGCCGAAAAAGACCGAATCGGTCGGTAGTCCGGAAATGATCAAAGCATTTACAAAAGCGACCGCGCCCGGAATCGAAACAACTTGCGCACCGATTTCATTGGCTTTTTCGACGATCCTAAAACTCGGATCGCAAATCGCGGGCGTTCCCGCATCGGAAACTATCGCGATCGATTTGCCTTGTTTCAGATATTCAGCCAATTCGGCGGCGCGTTCGATCTCATTATGTTCGTGATAGCTGATCAGGCGATTTTTGATCGAATAATGATTTAAGAGCTTTTTTGTGTGGCGCGTGTCTTCGCAGGCGATCAGATCGACCGATTTGAGCGTTTCCAGGGCGCGAAAAGTAATGTCCTGCAAATTTCCGATCGGCGTCGCGACGAGATAAAGTGTTCCGGTCATTCGTCAATCGTAAATCATCTGTCCGCAAAAAGAAAAAGCCCGAGTTTTAAGACTCGGGCTTTTCGTTAAGTATGGCATTAGTTGGCTTCGGAAGGGCTGGATTTTCGCCATACTTAATTTCTTTGATAAAAGTTAGAACGGCAGCGGGAAGGGAACTCGGTCGCGCCACGCTCCATTATTATTGCGATTGTTTCGGTCGTTCCGATTGTTTCGGTTATCGTAGCCGTAAGCACCGGCGATTGTGTTCAAGTCCTGCCGAATTTGATTCCAATTACCCTGCAAATTGTAATTCAGACGCGAAGCGTAAAGCGCATTTTCAAGCTGCGATCCAAGTTGTAAAACCTGTCGGGCTTCGTCCTGAGTATTATTCAAATTACGTCCGTTGCCGAATTTATCTTCCAATTTGTCGGCGGCATCTTTGAAATCATCCGAAAGACGAAGAATCTGCTTGTTGTTGTAGCGGTTGTTGCGATCGCGTTTTAATTCGCGTTCAAGCTGTTTGTCGAAATCACGGCTTTGATTTTTCAAACGATCAACGGTTGATTTCAAATAACGGCTATCGTAGTTACGATTATTTCTGTCGTTGCGATTATTTGTATCGTTGTCACGATTTGTCCATTGCGCCGAAGCAAGTGTCGGCAAACCAAAAACTAAAAGCGAAAAAGCAAAAACTGTTATTAAATTCTTAAAGCGATTCATTATATTTCTCCTCATTGAAAGTTTTCCGGACGGCGCTTGCCGATTTTCCTTGCGGCATCTCTGCGGTGCCTTCGCTGACTGAGAAGCAAAGCGTGTGCCATTCTTTTTTTTGAGACTTTTCAAATCCTTTAAATTATTTACAAAGAACAGTTTATGGCGATTGGCTAGAATCGCTCGCGATTCGATAAGACTAATTTGTCAAATATGATGTTCCAAATGGTTAACGGTTCGACGCAGAAGGTTGAAAGTAAGATCAGCGGCAAATGTCGGGAATCAAAAAATAAAAAGACCGCGAATATTGTTCGCGGTCTTTTTATTGCAAGTTGTTTTTGAACTATTTATTGCTCAAGGCTTTCGCGGCATTTAATCTGCCGCCGCTTTCGACCTTATCGCTCAGTGAATCGATCTTATCAACCGATTTCAAAAGGCGTTCACGCAATTTGGAAACCGAAAGATCGGGTTCCGACGCCAACACCAGCGCGGCGACTCCCGAAACATACGGCGTTGCCATCGAAGTTCCCGATGCTTCACGATATTGATCATTGAGCCACGTTGAAAGAATGTCTTTGCCAGGCGCGGCGATGTGAACCGTTTTTGTACCAAAATTCGAGAATGAAGCGAGTTGGTCATTTCGATCCAAAGCCGCGACACTGATAACATTCGGCAAATCGTAATTCGAAGGATAATGCGGACGTTTGTCATTGCTTGAACCGTCGTTTCCTGCCGCGGCGACAAACAAAATTCCGGCTTCACCGGCGGCGCGGATCGTGTCTTCCAACGCTTTTGAATAT
>JBBQOA010000644.1:0-2621 GCA_038330465.1 Pyrinomonadales bacterium | reverse complement strand
CTCGCTTCCGCCAGATTTTGCATCAGCGATTCCTCTTCGGGCGAAAAAGTGTTTTCGCGCGCCGCAAAGAGCGGATTGTAGATTCCGGCGTGCAGAAGCTGTTCGATATTGTATTGCGCCGCGTTGACCGTGCCGAAATTTGACGAAACCGTCTGACCTTGAACGGTCAATTCGATCGATTCGTCAGCGATGTTTCCGCCCATCGAAGAATAAAATTTATGCGTTTTGCCGCCGCCGCGTGCCGGCGGACCGCCGCGACCGTCGAAGAAAATTACCGCAATTCCGTATTCGCGGGCGAGCGCCGTGAGCTCGTCCTTGGCTTTATAAATACTCCAATTCGCCGTCAGATAACCGCCGTCTTTGGTGCCGTCGCTAAATCCGAGCATGATCGTTTGAACGTCGCCGCGGCGTACTAAATGTTCGCGATAAACCTTGTTTTCGTAAAGCTCGCGCATTATTTTCGCGGCTTTTTTTAAATCGACGATCGTTTCAAAAAGCGGCACGATGTCAACGCTTAAATCTTCCGCCGTCCAGCCGCCGAGCAGGAAAAGACCGAAAACTTCGATCACATTGAGCGCTTTTTCGCTGTGGCTGATAATGTATCGTTCGCAGCCTTTGGCGCCGTTTCGGGCTTGAATTTGTTTGACCGTGCCGATATTTTCAAGCGTGTCTTTCGTCAATTCGTCGGCGAAAACTTGCGGATCGATTTTTTCGCTGATTTTTAGAAGGATTTCGATTTTTTCCTGATCGGCGAGCGCGTCGTAATTCTTCGGCAGCGCGTCGGTTTTTTCGGCAACGTCCGCCAACACTTTGGCGTGCACGCTGCTGTCTTGACGAATGTCGAGCGCGGCGAAAAAGAGCCCGAAAGTATTGACTTTTTCGAGCAGATTATCGACCAGATAAACAAACAAACCGTTATGATTTTCCGTCAGCATTACGCGAATTCTCTTCAGGTATTGCAGAATATCAGCTTTCGTTAAATTATTTTTTTCGGCTGAAAAGGCTTCCGTATAAAGTTTGTTTTCGAGTTCATTGAGAAGCGCATCGACGCCCGTAAAGGTCAGACGGCGTTTGAGGCGGCGCGTGTCGCGGTAATAACAGCGGAGCGCGGCAAGGCGCAGGGCGTCGGCGGTTTTGCGCGTTGTTTCGGTCGTCACGAATGGATTTCCGTCGCGGTCGCCGCCTGACCAGAAACCCATCTTGACAAGATTTCTCAAATCGAAACTTTCGGTCGGGAACGAGTTTTTCAGATCCGACGCGATGTTGCCGATCGCTTCGTAAAAGACGTTTTCGAGATACCAGATCAGGCTGCTGGCTTCGTCAAACGGCGCCGGCTTTTGCTTTTTGAAAAATGGCGTGCGCCCGAGTTGCTGCAAATATGTGTTGATCAGTGAAACGTCGTTTGAAGCGATCGCCTCGACCAGATCGTTGATAATGCCGAGCACCGTGCCCGGATAAAACTGCGTCGGATGCGCGGTCAGCACAAGCCGGACGCTGAAATTGCGAAGTTTTTCGGCAAATTCAGCGCTTCGATTTTCCTGTAAAACCCGCGCTTCAAGCTGCGTCAAAGTGCCCGCGCCGTGCGGGTCGTTGAGCTCGGTAAAAGCGGCGTCTTCGAGCGCGTCGAAAAGGACGACCTGCCGTTCGGCGTATTGCACGAAACGAAACAGAAAACCGAGTTTTTCATCTTCCGCATAATTCTCAAAAAAACTTTCGATGATTTCCTGCGGACTTTTCCCGCTCGCCAAACCTTCTTCGCAATCGGTGTTAAATAACGACAGCAAAATGCCGGTTTTATCGATACCGTAAAAAGGCAAAGACAAAAATAGACTGTTATAAAGCTGAAATTTGATGCCGACCGAGTTTTGAAATTTTTCAAGTGCGCCCGAAACTGTTTGAATCATATGGAAATTGTAATATAGACTTATGCTTTAAGGAATTTAATAATCAAAAGAAGATGCAAAATAATTACAGAGTTGAGCGTTGGAGCGGGCTGCAAGCGCCGAATTCGGCGATGCTGCGGCATATTTTGGTGACGGAAGGCTTTCGGGTTTTTCAATGGAGTGATCAGCCCGAAGCCGTCTATGTCAATCACAAACACGCGGAAGATCAATCGCACTGGATCATTTCGGGCGCACTCGAACTCAACATCGAACGCGTCGGAACGGTCGTTCTCAAAGCCGGTGACCGAGATTTTATGCCGGCGAATACATATCATTCGGCACGAGTCGTGAGCGAAGAACCGGTTGTATATCTGGTCGGCGAGAAGATTTTATAAATAAAATTACAAATTACAGATTAAAGTGTTCGCTGAAGGTTTGTAATCTGCGACACTCACAGTTATTTGAAATAGTGTTGTTTGAGCTTTAAAAGTCTTTGTAATTGTTTATGTCAAACATTATGTAATTTGTAATCTGTAATTTGTAATCAAAATTTTTTGTAATCTAAACTCAACATCAAGGAGAAAAACCTCAATGAACTACAAATCTTTTGAAGACCTTCCGGTCTGGCAATCTTCGATCGAATTGGCGATCAAAGTTTTTGAATTTACCAATAAAGCTGACTTTCGCGGTATCGGCGATGTCAAAAATCAGCTCGAACGCGCCGCCGTTTCGATCTCG
>JBBQOA010000643.1:0-2644 GCA_038330465.1 Pyrinomonadales bacterium | reverse complement strand
ATTCCGATATCTTTTCCGGTCGTTTCTTTTTCGATTTTTAATGAGGAGCGAAAGTTTTTGACCTCAGCTTTTGTTTCGTCCGCACCGTAAACCCCAAATTCGAACCAACGATTATTTTTGTGATCATTGATGAGATCGATTATTTTGTTTGGTCCGACCAATGTAACTACCGAATTTGTTGCGTTGTTGGCTGCGGAATTTGGTCCTTCGGTCAAATTAGATTTTAATTCCTGAATTCGTTCAATAAAATAATTCTCATCGAATTCCCTTCGTTGAAAACAATTTTTCGGCGCCTCGACTTTTGAAGTAATTCTAACGGTATAGACTATTCCATCGGTATAAGCCGCGTAATTTTTAATTTCCTTGCCCTGACATTGATTGTTTTCTTCGATCAAAATGGGTAATCTCGGCATCAAAAATGAAACATTTTTGTCTTTTACAGAAAAAAATTCCCACTTAGCCGGAATAAAATATTTTTGATATTGTGAAAAAACTGGTTGGATAAAAGTTAGAATTATTAAGATGGTGATCAAATAAGTTGTGGAATTTATTAAATTTCTCATTTTAATTCGAACCTTTATGCAACTAAATCTATCGCTTTTTCTTCAAACAGATGTTATCATTTTTTGAGAAAAATTCTATTCCGCAGTAAATTTTCAGGAGATTTTTATAGTGAAAAAAAGTTCATTTCTGTTCGGCGTTATATTTTCGTTAATTTTAGGTTTTTCTAATGTTTTTGGACAAGAAGCTTCGGCAGTGTCTAAAACCGAACCCAAAACCTCGACCAACAATAAAACCGTACCAAACACAAAAAAGGTTGTCACATCGGAAACAATCGAATCCGATTTGGCGGAAGCACTGACCCTGATCGAATCGAATCACGTCAACGGCAAGGCGCTCGATTATAACGAACTTTTCAAAACGTCGATCGATTCAATGCTCCACACGCTTGATCCGCATTCAAATTATTTTGACGCCAAGGAATCCGAACAGTTTCGGACCGATCAAAGTTCACGATATTTCGGAATCGGCGCAACGATCGGCGATTTATCAGACCCGAACGGTAATGTTATCGCAACTTTTATCAAAGCGACCTTTGACGGCGCGCCCGCTAATCGTGCCGGTCTCGGCTACGGCGACAAGATTATCGAAGTAAATGGCGTTTCGATGGTCGGAAAACCGTTCAGCGAAGTCAGAAATTTTCTGCGCGGTCCGCGCGGGACGGTTGCCAAACTAGTTGTCGAAAAATACGGCACGGGAAAACGCGAAACCGTCGAAATCATTCGCGATGCGGTTGCCCAGCCGTCGATCTCGGAAGCTTATATGATCCGTCCGGGCGTTGGTTATATCAATATGTCGGGCGGTTTTAATCAAACGACATTCGCCGAATTTCGGCAAGCGATGACTCAGCTGAAAGCGGAAGGAATGCTGCACTTGATCATCGATCTGCGCAACAATGGCGGCGGATTGGTCAATCAAGCATATTATGTCGCCAATACTTTTCTCGGCAAGGGACAGACGGTTTTCACGCAAAAAGGCAGATTAGAAGGCACGGCGGATACATATCCTTCGACCAACACAAGTCCGGACGAAACCCCGCTCGTCGTTTTAGTCAATCGCAACACCGCATCGGCATCGGAAATTTTGTCGGGCGCGCTCCAAGATCACGACCGAGCGCTGATCGTCGGAGAAACCACATTCGGAAAGGGATTGGTTCAGAACCCGTTCCAGCTGGAATACGGCTCGATGCTTTTATTGACGATCGCTAAATATGAAACTCCGTCGGGAAGATTGATCCAGCGCGATTATTCGAACGGAAATCTTTACGATTATTACACAAAAGGCGGCACTTACCGCGACGAAAACGGTTTTCAAGCGCCAAAGGGCGCGGAAAGCAAAACCGATTCGGGCAGAACGGTTTACGGCGGCGGCGGAATTATGCCGGACGTGGTCGTCAAACCGCAGACCTTAAATGAGGAAAGTCTCCGCATCGAACAAAAATTGGTCAATCCGGTTTTTGCTTTTTCGCTTGAATTAGCCTACGGCAAAATTACGGGTTATGACACTTTCAAAGTTGATCGACCGATAAAGTTTGATTACGACATCAAACCGAAAGAATTTGAAATTACCGATAACGTGTATCAGGCTTTCAAAAATTTCGCCGTTGAAAAATATAAAATTCCGGCGGCTCAGGTTGATAAGGAAAAAGAATTCGTCTTGAGGTCTTTGCGAACTGAACTCGTCACCGCCGCTTACGGCTCGCAAACATCTTTTCAAGTTTTCAACGAATACGATAATCAATTATTACGCGCAATCGAATTGATGCCGCAAGCTAAACAGCTCGCGATCGAAGGCGCCAAAGCCAATGCCAAAAAATCAAATGCAAGTTTGAATCGATAGATTCAGCGATGTGTTATGAAAAAGGTTCTATTTACATTATTTTTTCTGCTTTCATTTTCACTTTTGGGCTTTGCACAGGATAAAGCCCAAATTGATGATGAATCTTATTTGGTTCTTTCGACCAAACGGATCCAAACGATGGAAAAGGAACTTGACGAAGCTGCCGCGCGCGGCTTTCGGGTTTTATATGGTGCGCCGACCCAGCAATTAGATATGTCAATTTTGCTGAAACGCGTTGAAAATC
>JBBQOA010000642.1:0-2666 GCA_038330465.1 Pyrinomonadales bacterium | reverse complement strand
ATATTCCCGAAAACTATTTCTTTTATCTCGCCACGCCGCCGTCGCTCTTTGCACTGGTCACGGAAAAAGCCGCCGAGATCGGTCTGACGGACGAAAAGGACGGCTGGCGCCGATTTATTTATGAGAAACCGTTCGGACGCGATCTCGAAAGCGCGAAAAAATTAAACATCGAGCTCCAAAGATTGCTCAAAGAATCGCAGATCTACCGCATTGACCACTACTTAGGCAAAGAAACCGTTCAGAATATTTTGGTATTCCGGTTCGGCAATTCGATCTTCGAACCGATCTGGAACCGCAATTATATCGACCACGTACAGATCACGGTCGCCGAAAAGCTCGGCGTCGAACAGCGCGGCGGTTATTACGACACGGCGGGCGCGCTCCGCGATATGATCCCGAATCATATATTTCAGCTTGTCACGCTGACCGCGATGGAACCGCCCGTCTCATTTGAAGCCGATGCAGTGCGCGATGAACAAGCCAAAATCCTTTGCGCGATTCAGCCTTTTTCGCCCGAAGACGTTTTGCATAAAACAGTTCGCGGACAATACGGCGAAGGCACGATCGACGATAAAAAGAAGATCGCGTACCGGAGCGATCCGAATGTCGATCCGCAATCAAATACCGAAACCTTTGCCGCGCTCAAACTCTCGATCGACAATTGGCGTTGGGCGGACGTGCCCTTTTATGTGCGAACCGGCAAACGGATGGCGGGCAAACATTCGGAGGTCGTCATTCAATTCAAAAAAGCGCCGTTTATGCTGTTCCGCGATACATCGGTCGAAAAACTGACGACCAATCGAATCGTCATCCATATTCAGCCCGACGAAGGCATCACGCTTCATTTCGGCGCGAAAATCCCGGGTCCGATCGTCGATATGGGCGCGGTCGATATGGATTTTAATTATCTCGATCATTTCGGCGAACAGGTTTCGACCGGCTACGAAAGACTTCTCTTTGATTGTATGACGGGCGACGCGACGCTTTTCCAGCGCGCCGATATGGTTGAAGCGAGCTGGCAGATCGTTTCGACCGTTCTCGACGTATGGCAGGCGATCCCGGCGCGCAATTTTCCGAATTACGATTCGGGCACCTGGGGACCGGCGGAATCTGATGAACTGATGGCAAACGACGGTCGCAAATGGAAAAATACGATCGATTAATTGAAAAAGCCAAGCATGGATTGCTTGGCTTTTGATTTATTTGTGAAGTTTGTCTCACGGCAAATAAGCCGTCTGGATCGGAATATCCGACCCGGCTAAATCGCTTTGATGTAAAGCGGCGTGATTCGTACAAGTAACCAATCACGTCGTTTGTGCCGAATGAAGTGTCAATCGTCAAATCGCTCAAATCAAACCTCGTCAAAGCCAAATTATATTGATAACTGCCGGAAACAAACAGTTTGCCGCAGTCGTTCGTGATCAAAGCCGAAACTGCATTTTCTCCGGCGAAAAGATTGTGTCTTGCGAAAAATTGTTTTGCAGCTCGACTTAGTAACCGTCCGGCGCGGCTTAATTCTTTTCGTTACGGGTTTTTTAATTGTGTTATCAACTGTTCAACCGCCGACCAGTCGTGCAAGCCTGCGTAAAAAGCCAAAGTAAACTTCCCTTTTATCGTTTTGAGCTTTAAAACTAAACTGTTATATCTGTCGATCGAATAATTTATCGACTTGATCTCCGCCCGCGTTAAAAAAACGCCGCGTTTACCAATCGGAAAATTAGTGTAGCCTTGCCGGTTTATTTGTTGTTCGACCTGCTCGCTTTCCCTTATATATTTTTTGGTTCTGAGCGCAATGACCGGCACGGACAAGACTCTTGCCACACCTCTTCCGACGGTGAAACCTTCCGGCGGAAATCCCGAACCGGTTTGGATCAGATATAATCCGTGATTATCCAAGATCACTGTATATGCCACTCTGAATGTAATAAGTCCTTGTGGCTTAATGACTTTATCGAAACGCAGCATAATCCTCCTTTTGATTTTGTCGTTCTGATTGTTTAAAAATCCGCACAAGATGTCACTAATCCGAATAAAACACGGCAAAAACGCCGGAAAACTCGCCAGTTAACAAAAATCGCTCTTTGATGAAAATTCCTTCCAACGCCGTCCTCGTTCATAAAATCGCTGGCGGAAATAACGCCCGAAGCGTTTTCTTTGAAAGTCGGCGGTATGATTGATTGTCGCTACGGTTTTGTTAAATTCACCATCGATGACGTAAAAATCAATCTACTGTCATAATCTTCACTAATGTAGGCTTTAATTTTCTGATCATTCTTTTTAAAATCGAAGATGTATTGCCAGCTTTCTGATTGTTTTCCGGTCATTTCCCAACCGTCTTTTTCAAGCGCGTTGATATACTTTTCAGCAACGACGTGGATCGCTTCTTTATGATAAACTCGCAGATTTTTATCATCGCTGCCATAAACTCGCGCATTCTCTTTAACAGGCAAGTTCATTTGATCCCAGGGCGCGGTGATCGCAACTTCCTTCCCGACCGGATTCCAGCAAGCCGTTAATAACAAAGCCGTTATGAATATTGTAAAAAATACTGATTTTTTCATTTATTTTTCTTTTTCGTCAAAAAAACTTAACATCTGCTGATATGCCGAAAAATGCCGTTTTTTAACAAATTTAGTGCGATTATAGATTTGACGGATTTTCACGCT
>JBBQOA010000641.1:0-2675 GCA_038330465.1 Pyrinomonadales bacterium | reverse complement strand
AAATCGCCGCTTTACACGCCGAAGTTGAAAGCCGGAAGTTTTTCGGCGGTGCAGGAGGTTTCATATCAGCCGACAATGAACTATTCGGTCGGTTTCGACGAATTCTACTGTTCTCAGAATGCGAGTCACAATTTCACGATCAACAGCATTATTTACGACGAATTTCAGAGTGTTTCGTATTTTGACGCGACTATCAACCTCAGCTGCGGCAACCGAAAATTACTCGGACGCGTGCATTATGATGCACGTTGACAAAATTTTGCTTACAATAGCAAAATGCAAGTTAAAACCCAGACGGATGAATTGCAGAATTATTTAACCGATGCAAGCAATCTGCAAGGCGGACACGCCGACAAGCTTTTTATTCCCGAAACGACTGCCGAGATCGCCGAAATATTAAAAGAAGCGAACGCGCAAAAGATTCCCGTAACCGTTTCCGGCGCGCGAACGGGTACGGTCGGCGGGGCGATTCCTTTCGGCGGCTATGTTATTTCACTCGAAAGATTTAATAAGATAAAAGCGATCAATAAAAACGCGCTTTTTGCCGTCGTCGAAAGCGGCGTTATTTTGTCCGATCTACAAAAAGCGGTCGAAGCCGAAAACCTTTTTTATCCGCCCGATCCGACCGAATGGAGTTGCCAAATCGGCGGCACGGTCGCGACCAATGCTTCGGGCGCGCGAAGTTTCAAATACGGCGCGACGCGCAACTTTGTCGATGAATTGAAGATCGTGCTCGCAAACGGCGAAATATTAAACCTCAAACGCGGCGAGATCTTTTCGGAAAACGGATCGATCGAATTAGAAACAACAAACGGCACCAAAATTCGTGCCAAACTGCCGACCTATCGCCAGCCCGACACGCGCAAGAATACGAGCGGTTATTTTTCGGGCGAACTCGTTGACGCGATCGATCTGTTCATCGGCAGCGAAGGCACGCTCGGCATCATTACCGAAATCAAACTCAAAGTTTTGCCGAAACCCGAATCGTTTTTCTCGGGCATAATCTTTTTTGATGACGAAGCCGAGCTCTTAAATTTCGTCAAAGCGGCGCGCGATCTTTCATTCAGGACAAGAAACGAACAAATCCTAACTCCAATCTCTAATATTCAAAATTCAATCGACGCAAGTCTTGTCGAGTATTTCGACGAAAAAGCCTTGAAATTCATCTCGGAAAAGTTTCCCGAAGTTCCCTTTGAGGCGAAAGGCGCGATCTTTTTTGAACAGGAAACCGACGCCGAAACGGAAGACGCATTGCTCGAACATTGGAACGAACTGCTCGAAAAAAGCGGTGCCGATCTTGAACGTTCGTGGTTCACGACGACCGACCAAGACCGCGAAAAGATGCGCGCCTTTCGCCACGCACTGCCCGTCGCGGTCAATGAGCGGATCGTTAAATACAAACAGAAAAAGGTCGGCACCGATATGGCGGTGCCGGACGATAATTTTCTTTCGTTCCTGAGATTTTACAAGGAAAAACTCGATGCTTCGGGGCTTGAATACGTCATTTTCGGGCATATCGGCGACAATCATCTGCACGCCAATATGATCCCGAAAAATGACGCGGAAGCGACCGCCGCGCGGCATCTTTACGGACGGTTTATCGCGCAATCGATCATGCTCGGCGGGACCATTTCAGCCGAACACGGCATCGGCAAACATAAATCGAAATATCTTTATGTCCAATACGGCGAAAGATTTTTGAATGAAATGGCGGAATTGAAACGCGCCTTTGACCCGCACGGAATTTTAGGACGCGGAAATATGTTCGATGCAAAGTTTTTGGTTTGAATGACGGTCAATTGTCAGTAACAAAGGCGCGAGCCGGTGCATGATACAGCATTCAAACATCAACTCACGCCGCCGCTTCCGACTTTCAGCCTTTGCGGTAAGTTTCTGCAAACGTTAAAATTAGAGTTTCTGTAATTTACAAACTAAAGAGGTATATAAAACCTAATGATCAAAGCAATTCTTTTCGATTTCAACGGCGTCATCATCAATGATGAACCCGTTCAGATGAAAGCCTATCAGGAAATTTTTGAAAAAGAGGGCATCACGATGACCGAAGAAGATTATTTTTCGTGTCTCGGGATGGACGACAAAACTTTTATCAACAAGATCTATGAACGCGCTCAGAAAAAGCCGGAAGCGAATAAGGTTTTGGAGATCTCGCTTGCCAAAACCGCGCGTTGGCGCGAATTGATCACCGATGAACTGCCGCTTTTTGAAGGGATCACCGATTTCATCAAAAAAATGGCGCAGGATTTCGCGCTCGGCGTCGTTTCGATGGCAAAACGCGAAGAGATCGAATTCGTTCTCGAACGAGCCGGCTTGCGCGATCGATTTGCCGTCATCATCAGCAGCGAAGACGTCGCGAATTGTAAACCCGATCCCGAATGTTTTCTCAAAGGTTTTAACGCGATTGATTCATACCGCATAAAACAGAAGCATTTGCCGATGGTTCACGGCGAATGTCTGGTGATCGAAGATTCGCCGCCGGGAATTGTCGCGGCGAAAACCGCCCGACTTCAGGCTTTGGGCGTCACGAACACCGTTTCTGCCAGCGAATTGCGCGTTGCCGGCGCCGATGCGGTCACTAATAATCTCGACGATTGGATGCCTGAATCGGCGCGAAGGGTTTTTGTCTGAGAATCTGTTTGAAAGTGAAGAAATGGGAC
>JBBQOA010000640.1:0-2688 GCA_038330465.1 Pyrinomonadales bacterium | reverse complement strand
GCCAGGCGTCCGCCTAGTTCGGTGATAATGCCGTAACAAACGGCTAAACCAAGCCCGGTTCCCTTGCCGACCTCTATGGTCGTGAAGAACGGCTCGAAAATCTTCGACAGATTTTCGGGCGCGATCCCGATGCCGGAATCCTGTATTTCGATGGTCACGCGGCTATTTGCCGAATTGGCGCGAAAAGTGAGCACTCCGCCATTGGGCATCGCGTCAACCGCGTTCGCGGCAAGCGCGATGATCGCCTGTTGAATCTGTCCGCCATCGGCGTTGATCTGCGGCAGCTCTTCGCTCAGATCGAACTTGATATTGATGTCGTCGCCGCGTCTTTGATGCGCGATCAGATTTGCCGAAGATTTGATCAGTTCGGCAACGTCGATCATTAAACGATTGCTCGTCCGGACGCGGCTGAAATCGAGCAATCCGTTGGTAATTGCTTTACAGCGAAAGGCTTCGCTGCGAATCAAACCGAGATATTCGTGAAGATCTTCGACTTCGGGCGACGCGCCGAACGCGCCTTCTTCGACCCTTGATTCAAGCGATTCGGCACACGCCGAAATCGTCGCGAGCGGATTATTTATTTCGTGAACGACGCCCGACGCAAGCCGCCCGACCGCCGCCAGTTTTTCGGCGCGTCCGGCGGCGTGAATCGCTTCAACGCGCATCGTCACATCTTCGCCGACCGTGATCACGTGCGTCACTTCGCCGGTCGCTTCGTTGTGCATCGGAATTTTGCTGACCATCCAATGCTGCGTCGCGCCGCTCTGGTTAACGGTCTGCTGTTCGATACGTTCGATGTTTCCCGTCCGAAAAGCGCGTTCGAATTCCTGTTTCAAACGGCTCTGCGAATATTTGGCGAAAACCTGAAAAACGTTGCGTCCGATGACCGCTTCGCGCGGCATTCCCTGGGCGCCGATCTCGCGGTGCCGATTCCACGTAACGATCTGATAATCGCGGTCGATCACATAGATCGAAACGGGCAGCGCGTCTAATACCGATTCGGTAAATTTGCGATGCTCTTCGCGCGCCTGATTGATCGAAGTGTTGATCGCCGATTCGTAATGCGCCGACAGATTGATGCTCATCGCCGCCATTTGCGTCGCCGCATCGATCAATCTTTTGGTCGTTTCCTGGCAATCCGCTTTTGACGCAAATCCAACGATGACCGCGCCTTTGACCTCGCCGTTGATGTGAAGCGGCGAAACGTATTCAAAAGCGTGAGTTCGATCTTTAAGCAAAAACTTCGCCTCGCTTTCGGTCCAAACCGAAATCTGCGGCGGTAGAAATTCGAGCCATTTTTTAAATTTTCGGTTGTGCAGAAAATTTTGTTTGGCTTCAAAATTGTCGGGCGTAAAGGTGCTGCTCACCAGCCCGATCTGGTCGAGTTCGACGACGACGGCGCAAGTTTTCGCCCGCGTTTCAAGGCAAACCGCTTCCGCGACGCGCGAGGCGACTTTTTTCGGATGAACCGTCACCAGCAAACTCCGTCCGAGCTCAGTGATAAATTTTAAATTGGATAAGGCGTCCGTCTCTTTCTTTACTACAAAAAAAGATTTTGACGCGTTTTTTATCGTTTTCGGGGCTAACATTTCTGTTTTAATTACAGTTTGACAAACTTTCCTAATTATTTGTCATCTGAAAGAGGTCGGTTGGATTTCGAGAATGGACAAGTTTTATAAAAACTCCCTACTAAATTAAATAGGAATTTAAACATTTTGTCAATGGTTTTAACGTGTTGAACCACAATAATATTTGACAGTCTCCAACAATAGAACGAAAATCTAAAAAGGCTTATGAAAATGAAATATTCGCAAATGAAAAGATGTTTGCCGGTGCTGATTTTGCCGGTGCTGATTTTCTTTTTCGCCGCGCCCAAGATCGAAGCGCAGGAAATCGTCGATAAAACGGTCGCGACGGTTGACGACGGCGTCGGTAAACCCGAACTTATCACTTACTCCGATCTGCTCTGGCAGCTTGCTTTGCAGCCGAATATTCCGATCACGCCGCCGAGTTCGGAAGACTTGAATCGGGCGCTGCAGCTGACGATCAACCAGCGTCTGATCGCGCTCGAATCCGAACGATTGCCGCAAGATCCGCCGAGCGACGCGGAGATCGCTGCCAAGATCAAAGATGTGCTGGCACTTTTTTCGTCCACCGCCGAATTTGAAAAACGGCTCCGCGTCGTTGGTTTTGATTCGGTCAAGGACGATAATTTCGTGCGAATGATGGAGCAGCGCGTGAAGATCGAAAAATATCTCGATTTTCGTTTTCGTTCATTCGCCGTCATCACGCCCGAAGACGAAGCGAAATATTACCGCGATGTTTTCACGCCCGATTTCCGCAAGCGCTTTCCCGGTGTCATTGTGCCGACCTTTGACGAAAAACGTGAAGAAATCGATCGCATTCTGACCGAAGAACACGTCGCCGGCGACATCGAAACCTTTCTCGACGAAGCCAAACGCCGCGCCGAAGTCATTATCTTAAGCGAAGTTTAATTTCAGGCAGTTGCAACCCAATTCCGCCGCCCAAACATCACAGAGAAAAATCTGAAAGCCCGAATCAAGTTTATGAAAAATTTTCTCTTTGCCTCGACCTTGCTTGTTTTTTGCTTCGTCGCGGCTTTTTTTTCCCAAAACAAGCCGCCAAAAGTCATTAAATATTTTGGGCCAAAATATTCGGGCACTTTTG
>JBBQOA010000639.1:0-2690 GCA_038330465.1 Pyrinomonadales bacterium | reverse complement strand
ATGGATGTCGCGCGGATTATTTCAGGCAAATTAGTGCTCGAAACCGAACCGGTCAAGGCGGAAGAATTGGTTTTGGCTTCGATCGAAACCGTCAAACCGACTGCCGCCGCCAAATCAATTTCGATCGAATTGACGGTCGAAGAAAACGCCCGCGAAAAAAATATTTCCGGCGACCCGAACCGGCTCAAACAGATCTTTTGGAACTTGCTGACAAACGCCGTCAAATTCACGCCCGACGGCGGCAAGATCGATGTCGCAATGGCAACGGAAGCTGATTGGCTGGTTGTCAAGGTCACAGACAACGGCGCGGGAATCAGCCCTGAATTTTTGCCCTATGTTTTTGAGAGATTTCGTCAGGACGAGGCGCATATCAAGAAAAGCGGCGGTTTGGGTCTCGGTTTGGCGATCATTCGGCAACTGACCGAAATTCACGGCGGTTCGGTCAAGGTCGAAAGCGAAGGCGAAAACAAAGGCGCGACTTTCACCGTTAAATTTCCCGCCGATTCGGTAAGCGCCGACCATCAAAGCCGCAAATCTTAAAAGAGAAAAAAAACGGACGCGAATTGGCTTTTGTTGCGGCAGATTTTCTTTTAAATATTTCTTAGAGCAGATTTAGGATTAATGAATGGAATAATTAGTCAGAACCATCTGCCGCAAGCGGATGGTTAAACAACGGTCATTTGAATGTTTAGCTTCAACCACCCGCTTGTGGCAGGCGGTTCTGACCCGTATTTCAATCACAAACCTGCTCTAGTTTTCAAACTTTCACAGAATTATTGAGAATGAATTTGACCGCTTCGAGAAGATTATCGGCAACAAAATCGGGCATTCTTTTTAAGGTCGGGAGGTCTTTTGTGCCGTAACCGGTCAAAACCAGAATCGGTTTAACTCCGGCATTCAAACCGAGTTCGATATCGAGTTTTTTATCGCCGATCATCCACGAATTTTCCAGATCGATCGGCAGATCACCCATTGCCGATTCGATCATTCCGAGATTTGGTTTGCGGCAGGCGCAGCCCGCGTTCGGCAAATGCGGGCAAAAATAGATCGCGTCGAGCTTTTCCGTTAAATCGGTTTGGATTTTATCGTGAATCGAGTGCATCTGCGCTTCGGTATAAATTCCGCGCGCAATGCCCGATTGATTGGTCACGATCACGACCAAATAACCATTTTCTTTGAGCAATCGAATCGCTTCATTGGTATAGGAAAAATACCGCAAATCTTCGATGCGGTGAAGAAAATTCACTTCTTCGATCAAAGTTCCGTCGCGGTCGATAAAAACGGCTTTGGATTTCGGATTTCGGATTTCGGATTTCGGATTATCCGGCAAATTATCTGTATTCATCTTTGTTCATCTGTGGACAATAATTTTTTCGCCTTTTCAAAAACTTCCGCTGCCGAAATGCGCGTCAGACAACGATGATCGATCGGGCAATCGCGCAGCATACACGGCGCGCATTCAACCCGTTTACGGATGATTTCTGAACCGATCGGCTGCGTCGTTTTTTCGTTCGTCGGACCGAAAATGACGAGCGTTTTTGTGCCGACGGCGGGCGCGATGTGCGCCAAACCCATATCGTTTGAAACGAGCAACTCGATCTCGCTTAAGACGGCGACGATTTGCGCGAGATTCGTTTTGCCTGTCAAGATTATCGGTTTTTTTTCGGATTTTGCAAAAACCTCCGCCGAAATTTCGAGTTCGTCCGGCGCGCCGACGAGAATGACATTCGCGTTTTGTTCGTTTTGCAGCAGATCGTTCAATTTCGCATAGCTTTCCGGTTGCCAGCGTTTGGCGCGCGAATTGGTCGAACCGACGCCGAGCGCGACTGTTTTTTTCGACAAATCAACGCCGTTTTCTTCTAAAAAGAGGCGCGCCTCGGCGCGTCTTTCAGCCGACACTTTCAAATCAATGCGCGGCGCATTTTCAAAATTTGGTTGCTTGCCGAAATATTCCCGTTCGATCGCACCGACCAAATTTAAATAATAAAAAACCTCGTGGCGTTCGTTTTTCCAAGGCGGAATTTCGATCGAATCGGTCAGCAGAAAGCTTCTGCCTTCTTTTGAATATCCGAAGCGGCGCGGAATTTTTGACATTTTCGCGACGAGCGCCGTTTCAAACGAATTCGGAAACAGGACGGCGAGATCGAATCCGTGTTTTTTTAATTCATTCGATTGTTTGAGCGCGTCTTTGATCTTCGAACGAGTTTTATCGAAGGTAATGATCTCATCAAAAAGCGCGGCATCCCGAAAAATGCCTTCCGCCCAGCTTCGCGTGTACAGCGTCATCAGCGCATCGGGAAAAAGTCGGCGCAAATGGCGCAGCGCCGGAATCGACATCACCGCATCGCCCACCCAATTTGTTCCGCGCACGAGAATTTTCATTAATTCAATTTACCGTAAAAAGATAAAAAGAAATAGGACGCGGACGAACGCGGATCAAGCGGATTATCGCTGATTTTTATAGACACACTTAGATTGATCCGAGAAAATCCGCGTTCGTTCGCGTCCGATTAAAAAAACAAAGTCTTCAAACCTTCGTCCAAACCGATTTCGGGTTTCCAATCGAGTTCCTGTGTAATCAGACTGAGATCAGAAACATAATTCATCGGGACGGGCGCCGGCGCGGGATTTTCTTCGTCGATGACGGCTTGAAGACCCGAAACTTCTTCGAGTTTTTTGACCAGATCGCG
>JBBQOA010000638.1:0-2692 GCA_038330465.1 Pyrinomonadales bacterium | reverse complement strand
TCGGCATCGCACAGGCTTCAGAACTTTTCGGGATTCCGCGATTTCTGACCGTTCCGCTGACCGCCGGGCTGATTTGGTGGCTCGTCGTGAAGGGCTCGCAACAACGTGTCGAGCGGGTTTTTCTGGCGATGTCGCTCGTCTTTTTCGGCTATGTCATTTCGGCAATTCTCGCACAGCCTGACTGGTCGGAAGTTGCCGGCGAATTTGTCCGTCCGAGCTTTCATTTCGAGACGGGTTATTTGTTTACCGTGACGGCGCTGATCGGGACGACCGTGACGCCGTTTATGCAGGTTTTCGTTCAATCTTCGGTTGTCGAGAAAGGAATGGACGAAGAAGATCTGTCGCTGGCGCGAACCGACGCTATCGTCGGAACAATTTTCGCGTGTTCGATCGCGGCATTTATCGTTATCGCGACCGCCGCAACACTTCATAAAAACGGTATCAGCGAAATCGAATCCGCCGCGACCGCCGCTTCGTCGCTCGCGCCGTTTGCCGGAAAATACGCCAAATATCTTTTCGGCATCGGATTGTTTGGCGCGTCAATGCTCGCGATGGGCGTTTTACCGCTCGCGACTGCCTATTCGTTAAGCGAGGCGTTAGGGTTTGAAAAAGGTCTTTCGCGGTCGTTTCGCGAAGCCCCGATCTTTCTCGGAATTTTTTCGACGTTGATCGTTTTCGGAATGATCGTCGCCTTGATTCCGAACATTCCGCAAATCAAATTATTACTTGTGACGCAGGCGATCAACGGAATTCTGCTGCCCGTTTTGCTGATCGCGATCGTTTCGTTGTCGAGCAATCGCGAGATCATGGGCAAGTATGCCAACAATCTGCCGTTCAAGATCTTCGCGTGGTTTATCACAATTATTTTGTCATTGCTATCGCTCTTGTTGATTGGAAAAACGTTTGTTGATATGTTTTAAGCCTGTAATAATATGTTCACATCCGAATTGCGAAAACGAACCGTCTTTTTTCTCCTCGTGACCGGCATCATCACACTTGTTTTGATCATCATCCCGAGCGAAATTACGATTCAGCATTATTTGATGAATTACTTCGGTCTGGCATACACTGACCAAGGGAAGATCATAACGACAGACGGTTCGATGGCTTCGCAAATGAGCGAAACGACGATCGGTTTGATTCGCAATTTTTATCATCTCGTCAAAATTGCGCTGTGGATGGCGATCGTCATCATCTCCGTCAGATTTATCAACTTTTTGATCTTTCACGTCGCGCTCCGTAATTCGTCACAAACCGAAATTTCCTCGCTGATCCGAACAATTCTTTCGGTCATTGTTTGTATTCTCGCGTTTTTTATCATTTTTCAATCGCAATATCCCGATGTCCAGCTCGCGCCGCTCTTTACCGGTTCGACCATTTTGGGAATCGTCGTCGGTCTTGCTCTGCAAGATACGTTGGGCAATCTTTTTGCGGGCATCGCGCTGCAAGCCGACCAGCCGTTTCAGGTCGGCGATGTGATCAACCTGCAAAGCAATAAATGGACCGGCGTCGTCGAAAGCGTTTCGTGGCGCGGCGTTAAGTTGCGAACCTTTCAAAATAAGATCGTTGTCATCAGCAACGCAGTTTTGGGCAAGGAATTTATCGAGGTCGCGCCGCGCGAAAATTTGAACGCCCGGCTCGTTTTTTTTAACACGCTCTATTCGGCTTCGCCCGCACTGACAATTCATTTAATTCGTGAAGTGGTCCGCCAGATCGAAAATGTTTCGCCGAAAATTCGTCCGGTTGTGCGGATTCGCAATCTTGCCGAGAACGGAATCGATTGGGAAATCAAATACTGGCTCGAAGATTATACAAAATATAACGACACCGATGCGCTGATCCGGCAGCGCATCTGGTACGCTTTTCAGCGCGAAAATATCCATTTTGCGTTTCCGACACGAACGATTCACATCGAAAAACAAGGTCTTGAGCCGAATTTCATCGAATCGGTCAACGAAATTTTCGAGCGTTTAAGTGAAGTTTCACTTTTTGCGCCGCTGACCGACGAAGAAACGCAGCGGATCGCCGAAACCGTCGAGGCAAAGGTCTTTTCAGCCGGCGAAAAGATCGTCCGGCGCGGACAGGAAGGCAAATCAATGTTTGTCATCCATCGCGGTTCGGTCAAAGTGCAGATCAATGAAGACGGTGTCATCAAAGTCTTGCGAACCTTGAGCGAGGGCGATTTTTTCGGTGAAATGGGGCTTTTTACGGGCGAACCGCGAACTGCCACCGTCGTCTCCAATGAAGAAACCGAAGTGCTTGAGATCAAACATACTTATCTGAAACCGATTCTCGAAGAAAATCCAGATCTCGTTGAAAGATTCGGCGATATTATCGAAGAACGCCGCGCCTCTTTAAATCAAATCAACGCGCCGCACCTGACCGATCCGCAGTCAGGCAAATCGGGAATGTTCGATTCGATCCGCAAATTTTTTGGGTTGCGCAACTAACCGTTGAAATTTATTTTCTGCTAATTTTCTAATACGCAATCCGGTTTAAGTATTTTCATTCTTCGCACAAAATCCAGGCGGCAAGCAGAGGGATCATCAATTCGTGGTGTCCGGTGATCGAAAATCCGCGACCGGCACCGTTTGCGGTCGGACGGCGGACGACATTTGTTTGCGGACGATAATGCTGAATAAAATCAAAATTCGCGGTCGTCAGATCTTCAAGCGGAAAGCCTAAATTTCGG
>JBBQOA010000637.1:0-2707 GCA_038330465.1 Pyrinomonadales bacterium | reverse complement strand
CTGGAATTGGCGGTTTCCGGTCCGTATGCTTACACGCGCAATCCGCTTTACCTCGGCAGCTTTCTGCTCGGTGTCGGATTCACCGTCGCGTCGGGTGTGTGGTGGCTCGCGCTCGTCTTTATCGTCCTCTTCTTAGGCATCTATTTGCCGGTGATGCGCGTCGAAGCAGAGGATTTGACGCAGATTTTCGGCGCGGATTTTGAAGAATATAAAAAGGCGGTGCCGCTCTTTTTTCCTCGTCTGACAGCTTGGAAAAAACCTGTCGAAAAATTCGATTTCGAGTTATACTTGCGTTACAGAGAATACCGCGCCGCGCTTGGATTGCTCTTCGCATGGTGCGTTTTAGCCGCCAAAGCCTATTTTTTCGGATAGATTTATGAAACACATTTTTTTCGCTTTGCTGTTGGTTTTTAGTTTGTTTGTCGGGTTTTCGCCAAAGATTTTGGCACAGACAAATGGTAATTCTTCGGCTAAAAACACACCTTTTACGGTTGGCGAAATTCTTACTTATGAAGGAAAGGTCAGCAAAATCATTCAAGGCATTGCCGTTGCCGATCTGACTTTTACATTCACCAACGCGCCGAACAGTAATGATTATCTGATAAAGACCGAAGCCAAATCGAAAGGAAGTTTGCTCAAAATTTTTCGCTACAGTTTTCTTCAGCAGTATGAATCGACCGTTGGCAATGAAAATTTCCGCGTCTTGAGAACCGTCAAACACGACGAACAAAAAGAACGTGTCCGCGATTCGGAAGCGGTTTTCGATTATAACGCCAAACAAGTGACATTCGTCGAAACAAATCCGAAAGAACCGATGCGGGCGCCGCGCAAGATCGCTTCGGAAGTTCAAACGGATGTTCACGATATGGTTTCGGGAATTTACGCGCTGCGAATGATGCCGTTAGCCGTCGGCAAAGTTTTTGAACTGACCGTCAGCGATTCCGGGTTGGTCTATAAAGTTCCGATCCGCGTGACGCGCCGCGAAATTCAGAAAACAGTGCTCGGCAAAGTGCTGTGTTTTCGTGTCGAACCCGAAGTTTTCGGCATTAACCGGCTGATCGAGCAGGAAGGAAGTATGATTATTTGGATCACCGACGATGCGCGCCGCATTCCCGTTCGTTCGCAAATCAAAACCGACATCGGCAAAATCGAGGTCAAACTAAAACAAACCAATTATAAATCGCTTAAGTAATAAATTGCGGTGAAGTGCTTTAGAATGTGACACTTTATGCCGCTGATGAGCCGTTTGCAGTCGGTCGGTTCACGATTCAATTTATCAAAATCCACTTTTAACTTGTCGTTTTCTCAAAAAACCCGCATAATTTCAATTTATACAACATTTTTTAAGATAATTTTATGAGCGAAAACGACACGAAAAACGAACTATTGGAACAGAGCGAAACCGCGCAAACCGGCAACGAATTTGTTTTGGAAGATTTTAAACTGAATCCTTTATCATCGGCAGAATTGATCAGAATCGCCGACGAGGAAATCAGATCCGACATCAAGCCGCCGCAATTTTTGGTTGAAGCAGAACCGCTCTCAGCCGAACCGACAATCAAACCGGCAGCCGAAATCGATCCGATCTTTGCCGAGCTTGCCGCGCCGAAATTGCCCGAACTGCAAAAGGAAAACCGCGCGCGCCTGCAAATGCAATCGCCGAATCGCCTTTATTTTTACTGGTCGATCAAAAACAATCCGTTTCAAACGCTGCAAAAAGTTTTCGCGGGCAAAACCGGAAATTATCAGCTCGTTGCCAAATTCGTCAATCTGAAAACCGGACGCGAAGACTTGCAGCCGGTCGATGCGGAAGGCAATTACTGGTTCAACACGGAAGCCGACGCGAGCTATCGCGCCGAGATTGGTTTTTACGCGCCGACGCGTCCCTTTATTCGCGTGATCTTCTCGAACACGATCGAAACTCCGCGCAAAAGCCCGAGCCCGCGCGCGGCGACCGACGCGGATTGGGCGGTTTCCGCGAGCGCTTTCGCCAAGGTTTTGGATATTTCGGGCTTTAAGCAGGACGCTTTCGAGGTCACGCTCGCGGGCGACGATTTCGAAGTTGCCGAAAAAGCGACGAAAAATGCTTTTTATCAGCTGACCGGCGAACCGAAATTGGATTTTAGTTCGGATGAAATTCGTTTCGCGCTGCTCGCGCTTGCGGCGGGCGTTTCGCTCGAAGATTTGCGCGGACAGATCAGCGAAGCGCTGTTCACATATTTGATGGCAAACGCCGAAAAATTTGGCGCGGAAAATGCGCTCGCCGCGTTGAAGGAACATTTCGACATTTTCGACGAAGACATCCTGAAAGAGGAAGAGATCGGTTCGGCGGTTTTCGGCGCAAGTTTGGTAAACTTCCCGAAAACGCTCAAAAAACGAACCGTTCCGAAAGTTTTATCGCCGAAAGAATCGCTCAAAGACACGCCGCAATTTTTGCCGAAGCTTGCGCCGCTCAGTTCGTTTAGTTTCAGAAATTAGTTTTCTCACGCAAAGACGCGAAGACGCAAAGGAAATCAATAAAGGTTTATTCAATTGCCGTATTTATTGTAAATTTCCTTTGTGTTTTTTTGTTTATTCGGCAGTTGATCTCAAAAAAAACTTTGCGTCCTTGCGTCTTTGTGCCTTTGCGTTAAAATCCTTTTATGCCAGTCGGTTATTTCAGCCTAATATTACACGCGCATCTGCCGTTTGTGCGGCATCCCGAATA
>JBBQOA010000636.1:0-2713 GCA_038330465.1 Pyrinomonadales bacterium | reverse complement strand
TGAATTTTTCTTCCAAGGTGCGAATTTGCTGGCTGACCGCCGATTGCGTGTCAAAATTGCGCTCTGCCGCGAGCGAAAAACTCTGCAGATCAACCAGATCGCAAAACACTTTTAATGTTTCAATGTGCATTTTTATAAATGGTGAACGGTGAACGGTGAACGGTGAATGGTGAGTTTAAGATTATTTCTTTCAGTCACCAATCACCAATCGCCATTCATCATTAAATAAGTTTCTCTGAATAATTCGTTCAAAAGAATTCATTTTATCTTATCAGAATCAAAATTTATAATGAAATATACTTTATGAACAGGTAAGTTTTGGTATTCTTCAGATTAAAGTTTGATTTACGGTTGTTCGCCCAATATAATGGCTTAACCGCAGTAACTTACCAAAGATAAGGAAACACGAGATGAAAATCAGCAATACTTTTCTGCTCAGAAAATTGCATCAATTAACCGGCATTGTGCCGCTCGGACTATTCTTTTTCGTGCATATGTTCACGAACTCAAAGGCGATGAACGGCGAAGACGTTTTTGAACACGCCGTGCAGGACATTCACGACATCCCGTATTTGCTGTTTATCGAGATCTTCGGTATCTTTCTGCCGCTTATTTTTCACTCGGTTTACGGAATTATAATTTCGACCGAAGCGCGGGCGAATGTTTCAAACTACGGCTACGGACGCAATTGGTTCTATGTTTTTCAGCGCGTGACCGGCATTTTTCTTTTCTTTTTTATCTTTTTTCATATTCTGAATTTTCGTTTCGGTCTGATTCCATATCTGAATCCGATACCGGTTGCCGGACACGCGAGCCAATCTTTCAATATCGTTTCTCACGAATTCGCGATTCCGTGGGTGATGGCTTTATATATTTTGGGAATCGCGGCGACCGCCTGGCACTTAGCTTACGGTTTCTGGCTTTTCGCGGTCGATTGGGGAATTATCATCGGCGAAAAAGCCCAAAAATACGCGCTTTACGGCTGCGCGGCGCTCGCCTTCGGACTTTTTGCGGTCGGCACCAACGCGGCGTTTTCCTTTGTCCGTCACTGCGGACTGCTTCCGCAAGCGCTCTGCGAACAACCGTCGGCGGAAAAGAAAAAGACGGACGAAATAAAGAAATTCTAAATAAAAATTATGGCTTCAAACGGATTAAAAATAGCGATTGTCGGCGGCGGTTTGGCGGGGCTTGCGGCGGCGATGAAAATTGCCGAACAAGGTCACGATGTTGATCTGATCTCGGTCGTGCCCGTCAAACGCTCGCACTCGGTTTGTGCGCAGGGCGGCATTAATGGCGCGGTCAACACGAAAGGCGAAGGCGATTCGCCGTGGAAACATCTTGACGACACGGTTTACGGCGGCGACTTTCTGGCAAATCAAACGCCGGTCAAGCAAATGTGCGATATGGCGCCGCAGATCATCAATTTGTTCGACCGGATGGGCGTCCCGTTTTCGCGGACGCAGGAAGGTTTGATCGATTTCCGCAGATTTGGCGGAACGCTTCATCACCGGACGGCATTTGCGGGCGCTTCGACCGGACAGCAATTGCTTTACGCGCTCGACGAACAGGTTCGCAAATACGAATCAGCCGGACACGTTAAAAAATATGAAGGCTGGGAAATGCTCTCGCTCGTGCTCGACGATTATCAGGTTTGCCGCGGTCTGATCGCGATGAATCTGCAAACGCTCGAACTGAAATCGTTCGCGGCGGACGCGGTCATTATGGCGACCGGCGGACCGGGAATGATCTGGGGCAAATCGACCAATTCGCAAACCTGCACGGGCAGCGCGGTTTCGGCTTGCTATCAGCAGGGCGCAAAATACGCGAACGGCGAATTTATCCAGGTTCATCCGACCTCGATCCCGGGCGAAGACAAATTGCGCTTGATGAGCGAATCCGCACGCGGCGAGGGCGGACGCGTTTGGGTGCCGAAAAATCAGGGCGACGCGCGCGCGCCGAAAGACATTCCGACCGCCGAGCGCTGGTATTTTCTCGAAGAAAAATATCCGGCTTACGGCAATCTCGTGCCGCGCGATATTGCGACGCGCGAGATTTTTCAGATTTGTCTCGACGGCTTCGGGATCGACGGCGAGAATCAGGTTTATCTCGATCTGACGCATATTCCGGCGGAAACGCTGACGCGAAAATTAGGCGCGATCCTCGAAATTTACGAGATGTTCGTCGGCGACGATCCGCGTTATGTGCCGATGCGAATTTTTCCCGGCGTTCATTATTCGATGGGCGGTCTGTGGGTCGATTTTGAACAGCGCACGAATATTCCCGGACTGTTTGCCGCGGGCGAATGCGATTATTCGATTCACGGCGCTAACCGGTTAGGTGCAAATTCTTTAGTTTCCTGCGTTTACGGTGGATTTACCGCCGCGCCGTCGGCGATCGAATACGCGAAAAACGTCGAACGCGGGAGCGGCGAATCGAACGGCATTCACGCCGCCGAGCTCCGGCGTCAGCAGGAGATCAACGATTCGATCATCAAAAACGAAGGCACGGAAAATCAATATAAAATTCACGAAGAACTCGGCAAAGTGATGACCGAAAACGTGACGGTCGTTCGTTATAACGACCGTTTGAAGGCGACCGACGAGAAAATTCTCGAATTGCTTGACCGGTATCAGAATATTTCGATCAACGATTCGAATTTGTGGGCGACGCAAGCCGTTCCGCACGCGAGGCAATTGAAAAATATGCTCGAACT
>JBBQOA010000635.1:0-2717 GCA_038330465.1 Pyrinomonadales bacterium | reverse complement strand
CGTTCCATTCGTTGTCGTTAAAAAGATCAATTTCACTGCTGGTATTTGGAAAAACGTCAGCCAGATGAATTTGTTCGGCAACGTAAATTCCAACAAATTCAGCGATATTTTCCTGCCACGAATCAAAGACGGACGGAATCCGCAGGGCGCGGGCTTTGGCAATAAAACCGTCGGAATTGTTTGTTTCGCCAATGCAAGTCCAATCGTTTTCCCGACAGGTTTTGGCGGCAAATTGATAATTTTGCCGTGCCAGATTTAATTCTTTGTCGAGCCATTTATTGACCGACGGACGATTAGCTGTTTTATTTTCAGCCGTTTTTTTTGTGTTGAGTTCGAGCGCGTAGAACAAAATCACCGCCCGCGATGCGCGGTCAAAACCGTTTGGCGTATTGACGGATTCCGTCCAAAGTCGTCGGTTTCCAACTGCAACTCCTGAGTATTTTTTGGAAACTTTATACGGTGTTGAAGTCGGCACAACTTCCGATGTTGGCAGATTCGACTGTTCCGCAACCGATTCATTAGCGGCGTTGGTAACAGTCGTTTCCGGCGACGGACAGCCGGACATTCCAAAAACAAACAGCGCAATTATAAGATAAAACTTTCTTCGCATATAATATTCCAGATTTTTCATTTGCCGTAATAATATTTTGGCACGACAAATTAAAGAATAAGCCTTGCTTTTCGGGTTTACAATCGCAAATATTATTTCACGATTTCGTATGCTTTTATCTCAATGCGAGCCGAACTTTTTTGAATCGAAATGTGAAAAATTTTGGAATTAATATAGAGATAGATTAAGCTAAATCAAATAAAAAAACCGCGCAAATTTGTGCGGTTTTTTTATTTAGTTGTCTTTAATCACGTTTAGATTCCCAAAACGTCAATCAATTCCTGAACCGCGCCCGCCGATTTATGCAGAGCGGCGCGCTCGTCGTTGGTTAAGGAAATTTCGATGATCTGTTCGACACCGTTTTTGCCCAATTTGACGGGAACGTCGACGAAAAAAAAATTAAATCGTCGCAAAATCCGTGTGTGGACGAATGCTCGGATGTTTGAAGGCGAGAACGATTTTATCGCGCGGAATGCCTTTTTCGACTAATTCTTCGGCAATTCCGTCTTCTGTGCCGTCGTGCTGAATCAACACTTTGCCATCGCGGATGTCAATGTGCAAAACGCTGCCGTGAATGCGGTAATCGCCGTTCCAGCCGGAATACATCATTTCGTAGTGGTCTTGGGCTTCGTCAAAAATTTTTTCAACCTGTGTATCGCCGTAAGTCGGTGTAAATTGCGCGTAATGCTCAATCGTTTGACGAATTATTCTGCGGTATTCTTCCAATTTATCCATTTTACAATCTCCTCGGTCGTCGGGTTAAAAGTTACGATCGAAACCTGCAAATCCTCAAGCGACGGCAAAATAATCAATTCGGTAAAAGTATTGAGATAAACCGAATTCGGAACTGCCAGATAAAGTTTTCGAGCCGGGTCGGAGCGAATCAGCAAAGAACGATAAAAGATATATTGTCCGAGCGCGTTTTCATAATCGCGCAAATCCGAAGCGCTGCGAAAACTTTTGACTTCAACAGCAATTTTTTTACCGTCTTTTTCCGCCGCAAAAGGTCTTTCCGCGCCCAGATCAACATAAACATTTCTGCCGCCGACTTCCAAAGTCAGCGGATCATTCGTGATAGTCCAGCCTTCTTTTATCAAAGCATTTCTCACGCAATTATGATAAATATCTTTTGCCGACATATTTTGTATTGTAGTTAATAAAAGATGGTTAGTCTATTTTGAGGTAAGAGCAACCTTGCCGAATTTGACGGCAAAGTCGCTCGTGCCGCCGATTCGATGGGCGAATTTAGGGAAAGGAAAAATAAAAAAAGGAAAGCCTCTGAAAGACTTTCCTCAGTAAGTTAAGTTCCAAGAAAAACTAAATGCCGAGAACGTCGATCAATTCCTGAACCGCGCCTGCCGATTTATGAAGCGCGGTGCGTTCGTCGTTGGTCAATGAAATTTCGATGATCTGTTCGACACCGTTTTTGCCGAGTTTGACGGGCACGCCGACAAACAGATTGCTGATGCCGTATTCGCCTTCAAGATAGACGGCGCACGGGAGGATTTTCTTTTTGTCTTTGAGAATTGCTTCCGCCATTTCGACCGCGCCAAGTGAAGGCGCGTAAAATGCCGAGCCGGTTTTTAAGAGTCCGACGATTTCCGCACCGCCGTTTGCCGTCCGTTTGAGGATCGCGTCGAGCCGGTCTTGCGGAATCAATTCGGTGATCGGAATGCCCGCAACGGTCGAATAACGCGGCAGCGGAACCATCGTGTCGCCGTGACCGCCGAGAACGAAACAAGTGACGTTTTCGACCGAGACATTAAGTTCTTCGGCGACAAAACAACGCATCCGCGCCGAATCCAGCACGCCCGCCATGCCCATCACGCGGTTTTTCGGAAAACCCGAACGGACGAAAGCAACCTGCGTCATCGCATCGAGCGGATTTGAAACGACGATGATACAAGCGTTCGGCGAATATTTGGCAACCTGATCGGTAACGTTGCCGACAATGTCCGAATCTTTTGTTTCTTCATAAGAATTCGCGCCCACGAGTTTCACGTCAAAACCGTCAATCGGCGCGGCTTGCGCCAAATCCAGAGATTTTCCCTGCGGAGTGCCTTCGACAATATCGACCAAGACGACGTCCGCGAGTTCTTTTGATGCG
>JBBQOA010000634.1:0-2730 GCA_038330465.1 Pyrinomonadales bacterium | reverse complement strand
TATAAAGATACGGTCAAAGCCTTTGCGACGGCGATCGACTGCAAAGACAAATATACCGAAGGTCATTCGGTCAGAGTCTGAAGATATACCGAAATCATTGCGTCGGAACTTGGCTGGGAAGCCGAAGAAACCGAAGGCGCGGCAATCGCCGGTTATCTGCACGATGTCGGCAAATTGACGGTCGAACGAAATATCATCAACGCGCCGTATCGCATCAACGCCAAAGAATCCGCCGAACTTAATAAACATCCGGCGGTCGGTTACGAGATCCTGATGCCGATCCATCATCCTTACGCCGATGTTCCGCTCGCGGCAAAATATCATCACGAACGGCTCGACGGACGCGGTTATCCCGACGGGCTTTTTGATAAAGAAATTCCGTATATCGCTAAAATAGTAAATCTTGCCGATTCGTTCGACGCGATGACGACCGACCGACCATATAAACGCCGCCGTCCGGTCAACGAGATCGTCGAAGATCTGCAAAGAAATTCGGGCAAACAGTTCGCGCCCGAACTGGTCACCGCATTTTTCAAAGGAATGCTCAAAGAATTGACCGGCGAAACAAAGGAAAAACGATTTCGGAGATTATTGGGCAGAGATTATATGGAAACCGAAGGAATCGTCCCGATGCTCAAAAACGCGCTCAACGGCATCAACCCGACTTCGAGTTTGACGCTCGTTAGTTTGGATTAGCCGGATTTTGTAGAATTTACCAATCCTTTGAATCTTCTTTAAAGTTAAAGTCTTGAGAAACATCTCTTGTATGCCGACCGCTTTTTCTAAACCACCAAGTTACGTGATAAGTGGCTGCGGCATCCGCCCCACGCATTTCGACGATAATACTTTTGGAACTCGCACTAAACGCGACTTTAATGAAATTGGCGTCATTTAACTGAAGATCGAAACAATCCGAATAAAATTTGCGCGGAACACGAATTTCCTTGCCATTAATATAAAGTTTTACAGATGAAGTTTCAGAAATAGGAATAGAGGCATCTGTTCCGAGTGCTTGTCGTCCGTCAACGATTATTTGATTTGTTTTGTCGATGAAAACCTTATGTTTTGATTGATCGAAAGGTCTTGTTTGAAAAATGACTTTGACTGTTTGAGAACCTTTCTTCGCCTCAAATTGGAAATTGCGAATCTGATCGGACTGCGCCGAAGCCGAGGTAAGACAAATTAAAATAAACAGTGTCGCAAGCGAGGTTTTGAGTAAGGATTGAATACTCATTCTCTCATCATAACCTTTTAATTAACCGATATGTAATCGATCAGATATAACAAATTTTGTTTTGAGTGTTCTTGAAAGTTAATCACAATTCAATAATCTCTTTGTCTTTCTTCAAAAGCATATTAACGATCTGGCTTTGGTCAACATTTTCCTTAATCGCTAGTTTTCTGACGAATTCGGCGATTTCAGGCTCAAGATAAATCGGCAAATTAAATTCGGCGGCGGCATTGTAAAATTTGCCGCGCGCGCCTTTTGAAAAATCATATTCCTGCTTCATATTGATTTAGCTGGCGATATAGTTTTTTAGTTCTTTGATGGTGAATTGTTGTTCATCGATGATCGCTTTGACGAGATCGCCGATCGACAGCACACCGACAATTTTCTTGCCGTCAAGGACGGGTAAATGGCGGATTCGATGATCGGTCATCAATTCCATACATTCTTCGACAGTTTGGGTCGGGTCAGCCGAAATAACATTTGCCGTCATAATATCTTTAACCGGTGTTTTTTCGGACGACTTGCCTTGCAGAATCACTTTTCGGGCATAGTCTCTTTCGGAAACTATTCCGCTAAGTTTTTTGCCGTCGATCACCAGCAACGCGCCGACCTTTTTTTCAGCCATCATCTTAATAGCCTCAAAGACCGAATCGTTTGAGCCGATCGCCCAGACGTCATTCCCTTTAGAATCTAAAATATACTTGATCAATTTCATAATCTCCTCCTTCATTTAATAATTTTTTGATGCCGTGATGATATTCCATTTTGACCCGAATATCAATGATTTGGCGTTTGAACGATATTTTGATAGTTGCTTGATCCTTACTTCAAAAGCCGATTGACGGGTTGGTTTTTTGACATTACTCGGACAAGAGCCATTTTTCCGCTTCGGCGGCGTTGCTGAAAACGCGGCTCAACAATCCGCGGTTGGTCGCGACGGTTTCGCCGAATTTGTTTAATTGCTGCTGTTCGCTCTGACGATCGACAAAGGCGACGCGGATGCCGGAAAAGCCGAGCTTCGGAATTTCCGAAGCAAACTTATACATATCCGCCATCGAAACGTTTTCCGCGATGTCTTCCTCGATCAAAATCTTTTGATAAGCGGTCTTTTGGCATTCGGCGGCGATTTCCAGCCAGAATTGTTTGGAGATTTCGTAGCTGTCCTTGTCGCCCGCGACAAAGGCGTAGAGATAGTCCGAACGATACTCAAAAAACAACAGGTATGGTTTGGAAGAATTAGGGATTTTCGGTTTTTCACCTTCCACGAGAATACAAAATATCAGATGTTTTCAGTAAGAATCAAAAGCGAAAATACTTTTTTTTTCGAGACAAAATAGTTTCGCTTTTGATTCGATATTTTACGGCAAATAGCGATTCGGAATCGGCAGATCGGTACTCAGACCAAATTGCACGATCGAAATTCCCGCCGTTGAACGGTTGAGATACCAAATTCCATTGCGATAGACGGCAATGTCTGATTTGCCGTCGCCGTCGTAATC
>JBBQOA010000633.1:0-2735 GCA_038330465.1 Pyrinomonadales bacterium | reverse complement strand
GCGCGTCCATCCCAGAAAAGCAAATTAGGATACGCCGAATCCGTGTAAGGAATCGCGCGTCTGCCCGTCACCTGTTCGCGAAAACCGTAAGTATTCGACCAACTATAGGTCCCGTCAAGATTGTTTGCGATCACGCCGGGCGAACCGAAAACGTCGTCCGCATCGTTAAAAACTCCATTAATTCCCGGATTCATCGAACGTGTTCGCTGAGTGCTTGTTCTTTTATCGATTCCGCCGCCCGAACCGGAATGACAGGTTCCGCAAGCGACAGTTCGCGTCGAGGAAAGCTGTTCGTCCCAAAAAAGCGCTTTTCCGAGCGAGGCTTTGGTCGCGGTGATCGGATTTCCCGGCGGTGCCGTCGGCGGCTGCAGCGGCTGAAGACCACCGCCGAGCGCTCCGTTGGCGCGAAAACCTTGTTCAGATTGGCTAAAATCGCTGGTCGTGACGGCATTTTCTGAGCGAACCCAGTAGAAAAATGTTTGTCCCTGCGGCGCGGTTTGGTCGAAAAAAGTGTTTGCCTGCGTCGTTCCCAAATCGGTCGCGGTTGCCGGATTACCGGTCGTATTGCGAAAGATGCGGTAACTGGTCGCACCGCGCATTGTGTCCCATCGCAGCCCGACTTTTGTCGAATAAATTCCATCCGTTGCTGTCACGGCGGTCGGCGCGGCAAGCGACGTTTGACCGCTGACAGTCGGTGAGGTAACAGAAAATTTGAACGCGACAAAAGCAAGCGCGAAGACAAATACGACAAGTAATTTTATTTTTTGCATAAATTATTCTATTTGTTAAATAAGGTGATCAAAAATATTCCTCAAATTATTGCGGCACCGAAACAGTCTTGTTTTGACATTGCTTTCCGACCAACCGACGATCGAGGCAACTTCCGCGACGGAAAAATCTTCGCCGTGTAAAAGAGTTAAAGCCAAACGCTCTTTGGCGTCAAGTTGCGACAAAATCTTTTCGGCGAGATCTTTCGTAACTAACGATTTTTCCGCGTTCGGCGATTTTTCGGCGGCGATCTGTTCGAAACACGCGCGTTCTTCGTCGGTAAATTCGCTGAACAGATTTTCCGCGCGCCGCCTTCGCCGCCGCAATTCGTCGTAACAGGCATTGATCGTCAGGCGCGATGCCCACGCCGAAAATGATTTATCGTGTCCGCCGCGAAAATCCTTGAGCGAGAAATAGATCTTTGTAAACGCCTGCTGGACAATATCTTCGACCTCCTGCCGCTGCCGGAAAAACCGACCGACAAGATGCACGACGAGCTTTCGATAACGTTCGAAAATACACGCAAAAGCCGCTTCATCGCCCGCCAAAACAAGCTTCACAAGTTCATCGTCGGTGATCGTTGACGGTTCGCTTACTTTGATGGCGGACAAATTCACGTTTCGGACTGGATTGATTTTTATTGTTTCATCAATCATTCGGCTCAATTAACTGTGCAAAATTTAAGTTTTGAGTTCCGCTGCCCGGAAAAGGCTGAAACTTGAAAAAACAGCCTGCCCGAAGTTCGGAACTCAAAACGCCTGAAAAAACTGTAAAATACCTGAAATTCGGACTCTTAGGCAAATGCCAAAGGCATTTGACCTTAAAAACTAATCGTTTCTTCCGCCGCCCGGACGCGGTGGATTTTCGATCTTAAAATCGGTCGGCACGCTGAACAGATCGGCAGAAGGCTCGCCTTTCTTGATATTGACGAGCCGAAAAATATGTTCGCCCGAAAGCGGATCGAGATGACGCGACATAATAATTACCTGCAATTCGGGCGAAAACCATTTTTCGGTGACGACCTGAATCGGTTTATCGTTGCCGATCTGCCCGATCGGAATTTCAAATGTCGTGCGCGTTCCTTCAACCGAAACGCCTTCCATTATTTTCGTTCCCAAAGATTCGGTTTTTCCGTCCTTCGGTTCGTTGTCAAATAGCGGCGGACGCTCGTCCGGCAACGGATTTTTTCGCGCGATCTTGCGGTTGAGATCAAGAAAATAATGCGTCTTGCCGACAAAATCATTGATAAAAACCAATTTTTGCGGCGAACCGTTGTCGCCGACGACGCTGAAACCGCCGATCGCGTCGAGCGGTTGTTCGCGCCGCGTTCGACCGGCGCCGTCGCGATAGATCGCACCCTTGCTTTGTTTCGTGACCGTCGAACCATCAAAAAGACGGCGCGTGTTTTCGATCACGATTTCCGCCGAAAACGGCGCGCCCGCGAACAATTTATCACCAAACCGCAGTTCCGCGCCGATAAATTTCGCGGTCGGTGAATCGAGCGGCTGAAAATCTTCGGGCTTTTGCTCGTTCCGCATCCGTTCGTCAACTTCCTTAAATCGGTTGCGCGCTTCTTCACGGCTGATCGCGCCGTCGCCGTTCTTGTCCATCAATTTGAACTGTTCGCTGACGTTTTCATCAAATTGCGCGCGCGTAATGCTGCCCGGCTCCTTTATGCTTTCCATCACGAAAAACGGAATCGGCGGCGGCTGATCTTCGCGCATCCGCGGTTGACGCTCACCCGGTCGCGGCGGAAATTGACCGCGTCCTTGTCCGTTCGGCGGCGGCAAAGGATTGCGCGGGCGTTCGGAGTCGTCGATCACGCCGTCGTTATTGCGGTCAAGCTTTTTGAAGATATTGTCGGACGCGGCTTTGTATTCTTCCGCTTCGATCGTGTCGTTTTTGTTGACGTCGATCTCGCGAAACCATTCCATTCCGGCTTTCGGCGAACGCGGCGGCTGCGCAAA
>JBBQOA010000632.1:0-2739 GCA_038330465.1 Pyrinomonadales bacterium | reverse complement strand
AATTTTCGCGGCGTCATCGCGATGAGCGGAAGCTATGATATTTATAATTATCTCGAAAGCTATTACGACGATAATGTTTATTACAACAATCCGATGATGTATCTCAAAAATCTGGACGACGATTATCATCTGCCGCGACTCAGACAAGCCGATTCGATCGTCATTGCGACCGGACAGGGAAATTATGAAGCGCCCGACCGGAGCCGCGAATTTTCCGCGCTGCTTCATTCCAAAGGAATTCCGCATCTGCTCGACGTTTGGGGACACGATGTCGCCCACGATTGGGTTTGGTGGCGCAAGATGCTGCCGCATTTCTTAGGCAAATTTGTCAGCTAATCGAATTTCAAATATCAAAAGGCAGAACTGAAAATTTTTTCAGTTCTGCCTTTTGATATTTCACACGCGGTCTTTTCTAACCGTCGCCTTTCTTACCTTTGCGTTTAGTGCCTTCGGTTTTCGGTTTCTCAATTTGAGTTTCAACCTTTTTCGGCGTCGGGGTGGTTCCCGGTTTGGTCGCCGGACGTTCCTCATTACGCGGCGTATTCAGAGGTTTCGGCGTTGTTTCGCCGGGTGTTGTATTCGGCGGATTCGATGAATCGGTCGGATCGGTCGGTGTTTCGGTGTTTGTTCCGTCCTTACTGATTTTCGGAATTGAGCTTGAAACACTGCTGACTTTTTTGCCTTCCTGATCGGCTTTTTCCAGCATTTCCTTTTCGTCGCGTTTCATTGCCTCGTTGGCGCGTTTGACTTCAGGCGGCATCGCCGGCGCTTCGGGGAACGTATCACGCGGTTTATCTTTCATAAAGGGAATCATAAACGCGTTGAAATAAGGCAAGGCGCCGTGTCCGCCCGTCATACTGTTGCCGAGATTGACTTTCCTCTCGGGGTTTCCCATCCACACACCGGTTACATAAGTCGGCGTATAACCAAGAAACCAAACATCCGTATGGTCGTTGACGGTACCGGTTTTCCCCGCTAACTGTTGTCCGCCGGCATTTGCGCCGGGCGCGGTTCCGCCGGGTGCGGTGACGCCGCGCATCATTTCAACCATTGTCAGAGCAACATATTCGCTTGTTACCTTGAATGATTTTTTGTCCCATTCTTCCAAAAGACTTCCGTCGCGACTCATCACTTTACGAATCAGATGCGGTTGAATGCGAATTCCTTTATTCGGAAATGTCGAATATGCCGAAACCATTTCGAGCAAAGAGGCTTCCGACGCGCCAAGCGCAGACGGCAAGCTCGGCGCCATCGGATTTGTGATTCCAAACCTGCGAACCATCTGGGCGCCCGTCTGAATTCCGACTTGTTCAAGCAGATGGACCGCCGCCAAATTGTAAGATTTTGCCAGCGCGATCTTCATCGGCACGTTCGGATGACTGAGGCTTCCGTCATAATTATGCGGCATCCAGCCGCCGCGTTTGATCGGCGCACCGCTGACGATTGAATCGGGCGTCATTCCGTTTTCAACCGCCGCCGTATAGATATACGGTTTGTAGGAAGAACCGGTCTGCCGCAAGCCCTGCGTGGCATTATTGAATTTATTGGTCGCAAAATCATAACCGCCGACCATGGCGACGATTTCGCCGGTATGCGAATTGATACAAACGATTCCGGCTTGAACTTCCGGCACTTGCGAGAGTTCGACCTGCAGAGTTTGTTTGTCGTTATCAACTTCCTTGACCAAAAATTCGCACAACAATCCGGGCTTTAATTCATCCTTCGGACGTTTGCCGCTTCTGCCCATCTCCTTGCCCGTGACAATTGCTTTGAATTTACCGAAACGCACCGTCGCTTCGTCTTTGACCGGATCAACTTTTGTCACTAAGCCTTTGATATACTCGCCTTTTTCGTATTCGTCGCCAAACCAATCGGCGTGTTTGAAGATGTCGAGCTTGCGCTGAATCTCTTTCTGGTCGGTCAACGGCTGTTCGTTTTCGTCAATCAAAATGTTTTGATAATCGGAACGCCATTTTTGGCTTTTGTCGTAGCTTCGCAAACCTTCGCGAATGGCTTTCGTCGCCAGTTTTTGCGCGTTGACATCGATCGTCGTGTAAACTTTTAAACCGCCTTGGGCGACGCGGGTCGTGTATTTGTCTTCGAGATATTTGCGGATCTCTTCGATCGGATAATCCCACGCGGTCGATTTCGGTTGCGATTGGTAATAAGCCGTCGGCGCCAGTTCGATATCTTTCGCTTTCGCCGCGTCGATTTGGGATTGCGAATATCTTTCGGGAAAATATTTGCCCATCTGGTCAAGCACGATATTGCGTCTTTCCTTTGCCTTGTCGCGATTTCGCGTCGGCGAATATTCGGGCGATTTCGGAACAGCCGCCAAAAGCGCGGCTTCTTCCAAACTTAGATCTTTCAAAGATTTTCCGAAATAAGTTCGCGCGCCGGCTTCGAAACCATACGAACCCGCGCCTAAAAAGACGTAGTTCATATACATTTCGAGAATCTGACGTTTGGTATAGAAACGCTCGATTTGCAGCGCGACCATCCATTCATTGATTTTGCGGGTGTAGGTCTGGTCTTTATAAAGAAAAAGATTTTTGGCAAGCTGCTGCGTAATGGTCGAAGCGCCTTCCTTTGAACCGGTCGTGATATTTTTAAAGACCGCGCCGGCGAGTCGATACGGGTCAACGCCGATGTGATTATAAAAACGATAATCTTCGATCGCGATCAAGGCATCTTCGACATTTTGGGGAATGTCCGATTCTTTGATCGGAATTCGTTTTT
>JBBQOA010000631.1:0-2741 GCA_038330465.1 Pyrinomonadales bacterium | reverse complement strand
CATTGCTTCGAGCAGCGAGATCGGCAGTCCTTCGACACGGCTCGGCAGCGTAAAAACATCGGCAATTCTCAAAAACTTGAACAGATCGATGTGCCGGTCGCCGACATCATCCGATTTGAGTAGAAAAAAATTGTTTGCGAGTTTATATTTCTCGATCTCTGCCAGTTCATTTGCCGTCAAAATTGAATTAGAGATCCAGACGAAACAAATATCGGAATTTTTTTCAAAAAGTTTGCGGGCGGCATCGAGAAATGTCCAGCGTCCCTTCCGGTCGATAAATTGTCCGACGCAAAACACTAAATATTTATCTTTCGGTAAACCGAATTTTTCGATATATTCGGTGCGATCGATCTCAAAACTCAAGGCTTCAGCAACTTCGTCCGGATTGACATTTGTGTATGTCACCCTCACTTTTTCAAGAAATTGCGCTGAAACAAGCGGCGCTAAGCTGTCTTTAGCATCTTGATTCGAGGCAAAAATATGAAAATTCATAAATCGCGTGATGGTCGCAAATTTTAATTTCCAAAGCAAAAATCGCCATTTAGAAACCATCGGGAGCGAGTTGTGCATGGTGATGAAAACCTTTGTTTTTAAACACAGCTTCATGAGTGGAAAAAGCGATTGCCACGGCGCGAGTTCGATATGCACGACGCAATCCTCTAAATTTTGTCGATTCAAATATTTGAGCAATTTACGCTCAGCTTGTATTTTATTCCAATGGCGGGCGATCTTTCGTTTGATGGTCGGGGCGGGTTTCAGATCATTTTCGACATCCAGAAATTGATACGGGATTTGTAAATTTTCGCAAAATTTGATGAATTGTCCGCCCGTTGCTTGCGGCAGAATCATTTTGATCTCGGCACGATCTTTGATGCGGCTCGCAATTCCTAAAAAATAGACCTGCGCGCCGCCCCATTCGAGATAATTCCAGGCAAAAATCACTTTTTGAGGTTTTGCTGCGATTGTTTTTTGAATTATTTCTGACTTCAAGTTATCGGTTAAGTGTCGGCGCACCGTCAATTAAAGTTATTTCTTAACTATTTTTGTGCAAAGAAATTGAAGTTTAACAAAATTTGAGAAATCTGTCTTTGCCGGATCATTGGATTTTTACCCGTTTGAATTTTGCAAATCATATTTTTTTGGCATAATTTCGAGAGCAATGAAATATTTTTCTTCGCCGCTATTTAGAATCTTTCTATTTTTCCTGATTCTCGACGCCGTCGCTTGCAGTCCGCTCTGGTCGGTCGAATATTTTATCAATCAAGACGGTTCCGGGCATTTATACAGTTCTTATTTAATGCTCCAACTTATCAAGGGAAATCCGGTAATCACGCAAACCTTTGCATTCAATTCCCTGTCCGTGCCGAATTCGAGCGGGCATTGGCTGATGGTCTTACTCTTAAACTTTTTTCAGCCATTCGTTGTCACCAAAATCATCGTCACCCTGACATTTGCGGGCTTTGTCGCGTCGATCGGTTGGCTTCGTTGGAAAACTGTCGGGCTTGACGGGCTCAAAACAAGCCTTTTATTCGGCACGGCGATCGGCTTCAACTGGCTTTGGTTTTTGGGTTTTTACAATTTCATCATCGGTGTCTGTGGTTTTACGTTGTCGCTCGGATTATTTTACAAATGGCGTGAGTGCTTAAATTGGCAGCGCGCTCTATTACTTTCGATCTTACTTCTGCTCGTTTATTTCAGCCATCTCGTCAGTTTTGCGATTTTGGCGGGGAGCATCGGTTTATTGACAATTTCATCAGCTGAAAATCTTAAAAAGAATATTTTTTGGCTTTTGGCGGCGTTTTTGCCGGTTATCCCGCTCGCGATAATTTACAAATCCGTCAGCATCGGCGGCGGCGGGTTTTTTCCGGTCTGGCGAAATTTGGAAAACCCTCTCTCTGTGATCAGTTGGTTTTCGCAAATTCGAACGGCTGATCCGTTTATTCTGATCAGCCGCCGGTCTTTTCCTTTTTTATCGGCAAACTCTGATCTTTTTGCTATTTTCACGCCTTTTTTATGGATAATTGTTTCGATATTTTCGCTCTCTTTCGCCGGTTTTAGGCAAAAAGGAAATTATTTGTTCACAAAAAATATATATATTTTCACAACACTTTTTGCGGGCAGCATTCTCGCAGCGATGTTTGCGCCTGACGATTTCGGTTTGACCAATGGCAGCATTCTGCGTGAACGAATTTTGTTGTGCGGGCTGATATTTTTTGTTCCGATTTTTCGAACCGGCAATTCGATAAAATTAAAACGTTTTGCGCAATTCGCTTTGGGTTTTGTGGTTTTGTTTCAAACTGCCGCAATTTGGGAATATTCACTCAAAACGAATGCTGAAGCCAAAGAATTTATTTCTGCCAAACCTTATATTTCCGAAAACGATCCGCTTGCTTCGGTCGTGATTCTCGAAGACGGTTTGAGATTTCATTCGCTGCCGATGACGCAGTTTAACAATTATCTCGGTTTCGTTCAAAACTCGATCGTTTGGGATAATTATGAAGGCGGGCATTTCTTGTTTCCGATCGTCGCGAAAGATCCTTCGGATAAACAATTTATCCTCGATCTGACCAGTTCGAACGTCTTTTCGATCAATAATCCGGGCACGAATTTCGACGAAAAACTCGCCAAACTCGATAAGTTGTTTTCAAACAACCCGGGAAAGATCAAAACACTTGTTTTGTGGGGTAAAAATTCGCGAGTCGAGGAAGTTTTATCAAAATGGTTTGAACCGCAGCCTTTTT
>JBBQOA010000630.1:0-2749 GCA_038330465.1 Pyrinomonadales bacterium | reverse complement strand
AACAAATTGCGGTAACTTATAGATTAGATCGCAGTTCACCCTGGCATTTCAAATGCTCCTTCAGGTCACAAATCAACAGCGAGGATTTATAAAATGTTGTCTAAATTTTCAGTTCGCCGTTTAGCTTTGGGTTTATCGACGGTCGTTTTTTTGATCGCCGTCTGTTCAAGCGATTCGATCTTTTCGCGCCGCGCCGCGATGCAAAGTAAGAATACGCAAACGCCAAATCCGACATCTTTGGTGCCGGATCTGGGCATCGGCGCGAGTCTCAACGGCGCGCGACCTTTTCCGTCAAATAATGCCTGGAATATGGATATTTCGCGATTTCCGGTTCATTCGAATTCGGCAAACCTGATCGCGAGTATCGGCAATAATACGGGTCTTCATCCAGATTTCGGGACGTTTTGGCAAGGCGCGCCGATCGGAATTCCCTACTCGGTCGTCGCCGGAAATCAGCCGATGGTGCCGATAAACTTCACGGATTTCGGCGATCAGAGCGATCCGGGACCGTATCCGGTTCCGACGAATGCGCCGATCGAAGGCGGCGCGAGCGCCGACGGTGACCGCCACGTTTTGACGATCGACCGCGACAATTGGAAGCTTTACGAACTTTATTATTCGTTCCCGATCGGCGGCGGCACGAGTTGGGACGCGGCGAGCGGCGCGGTTTGGAATTTCAATTCCAACAAACTGCGTCCCGACACATGGACTTCTGCCGATGCCGCCGGACTGCCGATCTTTCCCGGGCTGGTGCGCCGCGACGAAGTCGTTCAAATGGCGGAAATCAAACACGCGCTTCGCTTTACGGTTCAGACCAGCCGCCGCAGTTATGTTTATCCGGCGACGCATCAAGCCGGCAGCACGACCAATGTGAACGCGCCGCCGATGGGACTTCGCGTGCGTCTTAAATCGTCTTTTAACGTCAATAATTTCGCGCCGAATGTTCGCGTGATTCTCAAGGCGATGCAGAAATACGGAATGATCGTCGCCGACAACGGCTCGAATTGGTATGTCACCGGCACGCACGACCCGCTCTGGGACGACAACGAACTAGGCGCGCTCAGCCAGATCAAAGGCTCGGATTTCGAGGTCGTCCAAACGCCGAATCATCTGTTGATGCCGGTCAGCGATTTTGACGGTGACGGACGTAGCGACCTTTCGGTTTTTCGCCCGTCAAACGGCGTTTGGTATGCATCGCGGAGCAGCGACGGCGGATTCCGCGCGCAAGCTTTCGGACTTTCGACCGACAAACCCGCGCCGGGCGATTACGACGGCGACGGATCGACCGACAATGCCGTTTTCCGCGACGGAATCTGGCATATTTCAAACAGTTCGAACGGAACCTACCGCGCCGAACAATTCGGAATTACCGGCGATCTTCCGACCACCGCCGATTTTGACGGCGACGGTCGTAGCGATCTCGCGGTTTTTCGCCCGTCGACCGGCGTTTGGTATGTTCGCAACAGTTTCAATAATTCTTTTCGGGCGCAAGCCTTCGGTCTCAGCACCGATAAACCGACGGTTGCCGATTTTGACGGTGACGGACGTGCCGACATCGCCGTTTTTCGTCCTTCGACGGGCGTTTGGTGGATCTACCAAAGTTCGAATAACGCGTATCGTTCACAGCAATTCGGCTTGAACGGCGACATTCCCGTTGCCGCCGATTACGACGCCGACGGACTCGCCGACCTGGCAGTTTTTCGCCCGTCAAACGGCGTCTGGTATATCGCGCAAAGCGGCGGCGGCGGCGTGCGCATCGTTCAGTGGGGACTCGGCAGCGACCGACCGACGCCGGGCGATTTCGACGGCGACAACCGGGCGGATCTGGCGGTGTTTCGACCGAGCGACGGCGTTTGGTATATTCTGCAAAGTTTCAACAACACATTTCGCGCCAACCAATTCGGATTAAACGGCGACGTGCCCGTGCCGTCAGCTTATCTGCCGTAAATAACCGAAGCTGGTGATTCTGATCAAAAAACTTTGCGCCTTGGCAACTTTGCGGTCCTGACGTTAAAAAACCTATTTTGGAAAAATGTCCATTAGCGTAAATTAGTGGGCGGAGAATAAACCGACAATTGAGAGGCTGTAAGTAAAAATTTTCGGCAAAGTTTGATAGGCTGAAAGATAGCAAAACTTTTTGACGCTGTCTGATGCTGAAAATTATCGCTAAAATCTCAATGACGCTTTTCCTGATCGCCGTGCCGTTTTTGCTTTATGGCTTCGGCGGCGAAACGCTGCGGGCGCTTGCCAAAATCTCTCTGAAAGATCCGCGCTGGCTCGCATTTTTTGCAGGTTTAGTTATTTTCTTTCCGTGTTTGCTGATCGCCAAACGGCTTTTTTTGAGCGCGTGGAGTTATCTTGAAACGCTCGAACACGAATTGACGCATCTGCTGATCGGTTTATTATTTCTGAAGATTCCGGTCGGCATCCGCGTCAGCGCCCACGAAGGCGGCGAAGTTCGTCAGATCGGTCGCGGCACGACCGGACAAACCTGGATCACGCTCGCGCCTTATTTCTTTCCGACGATCTCTCTCTTCATCCTTGTTTTTGCGTATTTTATCGATCTGAATCCGAAAACCTTTCTCACCGTTTTGGGCTGGACGACGGCTTTTCACCTTGTCACCAATTGGAGCGAAACGAGCTTTCGGCAGCCCGATCTGCAAAAAGCCGGAATTTTGAAAACGATTCTGATCCTGCCCGTGATGAACTTGATTTCCTACGGTTCGATTTTGGCTTTCGTCGCCGAGGG
>JBBQOA010000629.1:0-2749 GCA_038330465.1 Pyrinomonadales bacterium | reverse complement strand
GGCGGCGGTAAGTTTGGCGGTTTCAACGAATCCGTATTCGCCGATCCATTTTTCGATCAACCATTGCGGGTGCGAGGTTTCGACCGAAAGTTTTTCGACCTCATTCGTAAATTCGAGCTCGACATTTTCCCGCGTAAACTTTCTGAGAATGGCATTGACAAAACCTTTTGCCGAAGTCTTTTTTGCCATTCGGACAAGATTTACCGCATCATTGATCGTCGCGTGCGCCGGAATTTTATCGAGAAAGATCATTTGATAAAGCCCGAATCGCAGGATCACTCTGACCGCCGGATCGAGTTTTTTCGCATTCGTCAATTTTTCGATTACGCGGTCGAGATAAATCTGCTTTCGCAATGTTCCGAGCGTTAATTCGTGGCAAAGTGCGCGGTCTTTAGGTTCTAATTTTTCTTCGGCTAACGGCAAGAGAACCGACGAAAAGGCTTTTTCTTTTTCGATCTTTGTGAGTATTTCAAAGGCAGCGATTCGCGATGGTGATATTTTCATTTTTTCTGCGGCGGATTGATCGTCAAAGGGCGGCGATCTTCGGTTTTTCCGCCTTGTAAATTTTTATCGACCGCAATTCGGTCGTCAAAGACAAAACACTCGCCTTCCCATAACGATTCATTTTCGGGCGTTTCTTCGAGGTATTTCAAAATTCCGCCCTCAAGCTGAAAAACTTCCTCAAAACCCATTTCCTTCATCAACGGCGCGAATTTTTCGCAGCGAATGCCGCCCGTGCAAAACATCGCAATTCGTTTATGCTTTTCGGGATCGAAGTTTTCGGAAATAAATTGCGGCAAATCGCTGAATTTTTCGATATTCGGGTTGATCGCGCGCTTAAATGTTCCGATCTCAACCTCGTAATCGTTTCGCGTATCCAAAACTATCGTGTTTTCGTCGGAAATAATCTTGTTCCAATCGACGGGTTTTGTGTGCGTGCCGATGCCTTTTTCGATCTCGACCTTTTTCCGTAGCGAAACGATTTCGTTTTTAATGCGGACCTTGACCTTCGAAAACGGACGCTCAATATGAAATGAAGATTTAAAAGTTAATTTTGTATCAAAGATGTTTTCGAGAATTTCGATAAATTTAAGAATGTCGGCGGGAAATCCCGAAACGGTCGCGTTATAACCTTCAGCGGCAATGATGATCGTGCCTTTAACCGAACATTCGTCCATCGCCGATTGCAGCGACGTTTTAACTTCCGATAGGTTTTCGAGCCGCTTAAATTCATAAAATGTAATGATTTGATAATTCTTTTCCGCCATTATTAACTTAAACTTTCTCCAACTTCCATTTTAATTCCATTTAGAAAATCCCTTGTCCGCAGACGGTTTTTGCCTTCAAGCTGAAGTTCTTCGATCTGCAAAACCGTTTGATTTCCGCACATAATCCAAATTTTATCACTTATGGCGGATAAAACCGTGCCGATCGGCGACGGCACGATTTCCGTTATCAATTCTTCCATTGCCTTCCAGATCTTGAGTTTTTTTCCTTGATAAAATCCGTAACTCGTCGGAAACGGCTGAAAACCGCGCACCCGATTCGCAATTTCTTCCGCCGTCAAATTCCAATCGATCGCGCCGTCTTCTTTTTTCATGATCGGCGCAAAGGTCGCTTCATCGTGATTTTGCTGAATCGGCTTTAACTTATCAAATTTTTGCAATGTTTCGGAAAGCAAATCTGCGCCGCTCAATGATAATCTTTGCATCAAATCGACGGCGTTTTCTTCTCCGCCGATTTCCGTTTCATTTTGCAGTAAAATATCGCCCGTATCGAGTCCGACATCCATTTTCATCGTCGTCACGCCGGTTTTTATTTCGCCGCGCACGATCGCCCAATTGACGGGCGCCGCGCCGCGATATTTCGGAAGCAGCGAAAAATGAACGTTGACCGCGCCCTTCGGAAATGCTTCAAGAAATGAAAGCGGCAGAATTCGACCGTAAGCGACGACGACCGCGAGATCCGCTTGATGAGATTTGAAAAGCTCGAAAGCATCCGGCGTTTTTATCTTCGTCGGCTGAAAAACCGGTAAATTGTTCCGCAACGCAAATTCTTTGACGGGCGAAAACGAAATCTTATTGCCGCGCCCCGAAGGTCGGTCGGGCTGCGTATAAACGGCGACAATTTCGTTTCGGTCCTGTAAAAGTCTTTGTAAACTCGGAACCGCCGCACTTGGAGTTCCCATAAAAACGATTTTCATCAGTTACGATTCTAATGATTTTACGCAATAAAGAAAAACGGCTCGACAAAATTGTCGAACCGTTGAGCCGAGGGGTTTAGAAAATATGTCTATAATAATGATTTGTTGTTTGAGAAAAGATTTTGGAAAAATTGCTTAAATTGCAGTTTGGCGGGCGTTCGTTACATTCATATTGGTTTGACGTTTGTTAATTCAAAATGAAAAAGACACGAAAATTTAATTCGTGTCTTTCAAAAATAGACGTCAAACTAATGCTAAGCGGTCTGAAAACCGCTGACCTTGATAAAATAACTGAAAACAGGCTGCTCGACTTTTATTTTTCCGCTCTGTTTTCAACTTTGCTTGCGACGATCTGACAGCAAACAAACTGCCGCGGCATTTTCAGCAAACTTTAATAACCGCAATGATAATTGTAAATTTCCTTGATCTTCGTCCATTTATCGCCTTCGCGTTTATATATGTAAAAATTATTTCCTTCAAAGGCTTGCGCGATCGTGAATATTTCAGCAACGCCGTCGCCGTCAACGTCTAGCGCATCAAGCAGCA
>JBBQOA010000628.1:0-2752 GCA_038330465.1 Pyrinomonadales bacterium | reverse complement strand
CGCCAAAGTCGGTTCGCGGGCGATGCTTTTGACGGTTCCGTTTGTCGTTTACGGCATTTTTCGCTATCTGTTTCTGATTCACAAAAAAGAAGCCGGCGGCGATCCGGTGCAATTGCTTTTCCGCGACCGACCGACGCTTTTTAATCTTGTTCTTTGGATCTTAACGGCGGTTTTGGTCATTTATTTACCGAGGCTCGTCTATTTTTGATGAATAAAATCAAACTGATCTTGATTTTCATTTTCCTCGTCGGCGCGGGAATCCGTTTCGCGGATGTTCTTCGACCGCTCGACCGCGCTTTGTGGCGCGAATGCGATTTGGGCGCGATCGCCCGAAATTACGCGGTCGAATCGATGAATCCGATTTATCCGCGGATTGACTGGCGCGGAAATTCGCCCGGTTACGCCGAGATGGAATTTCCACTTTATCCGTATTTGATCGCCGTCACATATCAGATCTTCGGTGTGCAGGATTATTTCGGACGCGTCTGGGCGTTTCTGTTTTCGCTTCTGACGCTTTTCTTTTTTTACAAATTGGCGCGTCGTTATTTAAACGATCTCGGTCTGATCTTCGCTTTTGCCTTTTTTGCCTTCAACCCTTTGATCGTCGAATTTTCGACCGCGATCCAGCCCGAAGGCTTGATGCTTTTATGTTATACGGCAAGCGTTTATTTCTTTTTGAAATGGCTTGAAACCGGCGCAAATAAAGATTTTTGGTTTGCCGCCGGAGCAACGGCTTTGACGCTTTTGGCAAAAGTGACGGCGGCGCATATCGGTTTGTTTTTCGCTCTTCTTTTGCTGCAAAAATACGGTTTCGCCGTTTTCAAACAAGGCAAAGTTTGGCTCTTCGGCGCAATCGGTTTGGTGCCCGCTTTGCTCTGGTATCTGTTTGCTAAAAGTCTCTGGAAAACTTACGGCAATTCGCTCGGCGTCTCGAACGAATATCACTGGATCGGCGCCGATTTTTTTACCAATTCATATTTCATCAAAGGAATTTTATACTCGGAATTTTCGGTCGTCTGGGTTTACTTCGGTCTCGCGGTCGGCGCGTTTGCGGTTTTTAAAGGATTTCGCGAAAAATTTATTCGTCAAATGCTGCTTTGGCTGGCTTCGGCGTTCGTTTTATACATCATCGCCGCCCGCACGACCGCTGACGATTGGGCGAACTATTATCATATTTTTTCGATTCCGCCCGCCGCTTTGATCTTCGGTTTCGGCGTCGTTAAACTTTCCGAAGATTTTCGGAGCCTTTTCAATTTTTTCAGCGATTTTTCATCATTTGAAAGATTCAAGAAAAGTATTTTGCTTTGTCTCGCGGCGTTTGCCGTGCCGGCGACCTTCGGGCTTGAAGCAAAACAAATTCGTGCCGATCTTCTGCAAAATCGCAAAGCCGACGAAAGTTTTGTGTCCGCCAAACAATTAAAAAGCGCGCTGCCGAAAGCCGGTTTAATACTGGTTTCGGGCAGTCATTGTTTCGATGCCGACGGCTATCAGGTTGCTTACAATGCATCGTTTATGTTCTATTGGCTCGAACGAAAAGGTTTTAACATTTGCGTCGAAGATCAATCGCTCAAAAATGTGCGCGAATTTGCCGCGCGCGGCGCGAAATATTTTGTCGCGCAAAAATCGATCGTCGCCGAAAAGCCGGGTTTTCAAATCGAACTCAAACAAAACTTTCCGCTGATCGCCGAATCCGACGAGTTTTTTGTGTTTGACGTCGGCTCATAGATCGCGGTTAACTTTTTCCGGAGAACACGCGAAATTAATTTAAGATTTTTTATGAACTGTCCTTTATGCCGAGCGGAATCGAAATTTGTCTTTGAAGCGAAAGGTTTTCCCGTGCACGACTGCTTGAGCTGCGCGCATCGTTTTGCGGCGATTGCGGCGGACGAAGCGCATATCGCGGAAATTTACGGCGATGCGTATTTCAGCGGCGGCGGCGCGGGTTATTCCGATTATTTCGCGGACGGCGAAATGCTAAAAAAACGCGGGCAGATGTATGCCGCAAAGCTCGCCAAATTCTCCGCCAAAAAAGGCAAAATGCTCGATGTCGGCGCGGCGGCGGGTTTTATTTTGCAAGGCTTTATCGATCAAGGCTGGCGCGGCGTCGGGCTTGAACCGAATGCGGCAATTGCTCGTCAAGGCTGCGAAAAATTCGGTTTGGACATCCGGCAAGGCTCGCTCGAATTGTTTGCGACCGATGAAAAGTTCGATCTCGTCTCGATGATCCAGGTCGCCGCACATTTCTATGAACCGCGGACGGCGTTTCAAAAAGCGTTCGAACTTTTAAACGATGACGGTTGGCTGCTCGTTGAAACGTGGAATCGCGGATCGCTCTCCGCCAGATTTTTCGGCAAGCGCTGGCACGAATATTCGCCGCCGAGCGTTTTGCAGTGGTTTTCCGAAAAAGGTTTGAACGAATTTCTCGGCGGCATCGGCTTTGAAAAGGTCGCGCGCGGGCGACCGCCGAAAAAGATCTCGGGCGCACACGCCAAATCGCTGCTCAAATATCGGCTTGGCAATAATTTTTTGCTCAAACTCATTCCTGATAAACTACAATTCCCGTATCCGTCGGAAGATCTGTTCTATACCTTGTATAAAAAACGTCAATGAAAAAGCGAAAGAGAGAAAAAGATGAAAAAGCGAAAAAGTTGGATTGGCGAAAACCGACCGACTTTTTCGCTTTTTCACTTTCTTTGCTGCATTTGATCATTGCCCTGCCGCTCGCCTATTTTCTGAACATCTGGTCGGACGA
>JBBQOA010000627.1:0-2754 GCA_038330465.1 Pyrinomonadales bacterium | reverse complement strand
GCCGGTTCACGCTTTGCCATTTTAAATGGCGCGGGCGCGAGATTAGAACGTGCGTTGATCAATTTTATGCTCGACGTTCACACCTCGGAACACGGTTACACGGAAACTCTGCCGCCGTTTCTGGTCAATCGAAAATCGCTTTTCGGGACGAATCAACTGCCGAAATTCGAGGAAGATTTGTTTCATATCAAAGACGAACGCGAATTTGCGCTGATTCCGACCGCCGAAGTTCCGGTCACGAATTATCATTCGGAAGAAATCCTCGAAGCCAAAGATCTGCCGAAATATTTCGTCGCTTACACGCCTTGTTTTCGCTCGGAAGCCGGCAGCTACGGGCGCGACACGCGCGGATTGATTCGCCAGCATCAATTTGAAAAGGTCGAGCTTGTCAAACTGACCGTGCCCGAAGATTCCGAAGCGGAACACGAAAAACTGACCGCCAATGCCGAAACGATTCTGCAAAAATTAGGTTTGCCGTATCGGACGGTCGTTCTTTCAACGGGCGATATGGGTTTCGGCGCGGTGAAAACTTACGACATCGAAGTTTGGCTGCCGAGCCAGCAAACTTACCGCGAAATTTCAAGCTGTTCGAACTGCGGCGATTTTCAGGCGCGGCGGATGAATTTGCGATTTCGTCGCGGCGGCGGCGCGAAACCGGAATTTGTGCATACTTTGAACGGTTCGGGTTTAGCGGTCGGGCGAACCTGGATCGCGGTTTTGGAAAATTACCAGCAGGCTGACGGTTCGATTTTGATTCCCGAAGTTCTGAAACCGTATATGAACGGTTTGGAAATCATCAAAAAATAGTAATGTAATTACAAAGTATATACAATTTTATGTTGACAAAATGATTACATTGTAATTACATTATCATTATGAAAGCGAACATTGTTTCAATCGGCAACTCGCAAGGCATCCGAATCCCGAAAATTTTACTTGACCAGAGCGGTTTGAGCGGCGCGGTCGAACTCGAAGTCTGCGCCGACGGCATTTTGATCCGACGCGCCCAAAAAACGCGTGAAGATTGGGCGGAAAGTTTCCGGCAAATGGCGGAAAACAACGATGACGAACTTTTTCAGGAATTGGTGCCGACAAGTTACGCAAAGGAAAGATGGCGATGGTAAAAAGATTTGATATTTTTCTGTTAAATTTGGATGAAAATTCTTCAACGGACGCGAAAAACTCGCGTCCGTGTCTCGTCATTTCGCCCGATGAAATGAATGAAAATATTGATTCGGTGATCATTGCGCCGATTTCTTCGGTCAATCGCAAGTATCCGACGCGGATCCTGTTTGAGTTTTTGGGTAAAGAAAGAGCCGTCGTTCTCGATCAAATTCAAACGGTCGAAAAGACGCGGCTGGCTCAAAAGATCGGCGGAATCGGTGCCGAAAAACAAACCGAAATTTTGGAAAGATTGCAGGAAATGTTTGCCGATTGAAAAAGATTTGCAAAATCATTAGTGGCGGACAGACGGGAGCAGACCGCGCCGCTTTTGATTTTGCTTTGGAAAACGGTATTGAAATCGGTGGTTTTGTGCCAAAGGGTCGCCGCGCCGAAGATGGGAAAATCAGTGAAATTTATCCGAATTTGATCGAAACGGCAAAAAGAGACTATGCCGTAAGAACCGAATTGAACGTCGAAAATTCGGACGCGACACTGATCGTTTCGCACGGATCGCTCGGCGGCGGTTCGCGGCTCACTAAAAAAATCGCCGAAAAACATCGAAAGCCTTTCCGCCATCTTGATTTTTCGATTTTAAGCGTCGAACAAGCCGCCGACGAAACGCGAAAATGGATCGCTTCAATAAAGTGCGAGAAATTGAATATTGCCGGCGCACGTGCCTCGACCGATGCGGAAATCTATCCGAAGACGCGAGAATTTTTGAACGAATTGTTTTCAAAACATTCCTGAAATGCAGAGTTTAATCCGAATCTGCCGGTTGTTTTTTACGTTCGTGAAAAGCGGCTTCGGCGATATTCGCGAGCCACCAAAACGCGCCTTTCGCGCCGAGCTGTTCGAACATTTTTTTGAAGACCGGCGGGTGAATCCGCGCCGTTTTGAGCAAGACCTTTTTGAATGAGGCAAACGAAATCCTGTCTTGAAACATTTCACGGCTGATTTCATTATCGAGACTGCCTAAAGCCGCCATCACGGCGTTCATCGTTTCGTTGACCGTCGAAGATTTTCCATTCGCGGGCGGGCGCATAAATTCGGCAAGGCTCGACATCTGCGCAACCCGCGGTTCGTAAGCGTTGATCGGCGCGAGAGCTTTTTCGTCAAACGAATTTTCGACCAGCGAGCGTTCGGTCAGATCCGTTAATTTCCGCAAATTCCGGACGTGCGAACCGAAACCGCAAAACGTCAGCGGAGATGACAAACCCGCCGCGTCGCCGACCAGTAAAATCCGGTCAGTCGCCGTTCGTTTGAGATTGTTCCAACCCTGATGATGAATGCTCGGAATATAGCCGTAAACCGGTTTTAAAACCTGCCACGCGCCGTTTTGGGTTTTATACCCGGGAAGTTTTTCAAAATATTCTTCAAACAGACGAAACAGCGATTTATCAGCAGATGATTCGACCGAATCGTAGAAAAAAAGATAGGTCGTGTATTCGTCCCGCCGTTCGTTTCCGGCAAAACCTTCCCAGATCAGCTGGCGGTGATCGCGCGCATCTTCGGTCGAAACCAGAATTTCGCCGACCGCGAAATCAACCTCTTTTTCTTTGGTTCCGCGTTTGAAACCGCTCGCGACCGTCC
>JBBQOA010000626.1:0-2758 GCA_038330465.1 Pyrinomonadales bacterium | reverse complement strand
GCGCTATCTGCCGCGTTACGGAATGGCTCCCGAATGGGCGCGGGCAACGCGTCCTTTGACGATCGTTTTTACCGTGATTTGTTTTTTTGTGACGATTTCGTTTCAAGCCGACGTTGACGCGCAGGGCGGCGCATATGCGACCGGCGTCTTGGTGCTGATGACTTCGGCGGCGGTCGCCGTGACAATTTCGGCGCGCCGGAATGCGGAAAAAAAATGGATCGGATTTTTAATGATTACGTTTGTTTTTGTCTATACGACCGTTGTTAATATTATCGAACAACCTGAAGGCATCAAGATCGCGTCGTTTTTTATCTTTACGATCATTGCCGCTTCGTTTGTTTCGCGGGCACTGCGTTCGACCGAGATTCGGATCGATAACATCGTCCTCGATGAGAAAGCTTTGGAATTTGTCGAAGAAATGGAAGCCGGCGACATTCGGATCGTCACCAATCGCCGCGAAAAAGGCGATGTTGCCGAATATCGCTTCAAGGAACACGAAAAACGGATCGATAATCATATTCCCTCGACCGATCCGGTGATCTTTTATGAGATCGATCTCGGCGATGCCTCGGAATTCAAAGGCAAACTGAAGATTCGCGGAGTCGAGATCGACGGTTACCGGGTATTACGGACGGAATCGCCGGCGGTGCCGAATGCGATCGCGGCATTTTTGATCTATTTGCGCGACCGGACGGGGAAGATCCCGCACGTCTATTTCGGCTGGAGCGAAGGCAATCCGATCATGTATCTGATCCGTTATGTGATCTTTGGCGAAGGCGACACGGCGCCGGTCACGAGAGAGATCCTCAGACAAGCGGAAGCCGATCCGGAACGCCGTCCGAATGTCCATGTCGGCGGGTAAATTTTCTGAAGTTGAAATTTGGGGAAATATATATTTGTAAGTCTTGTTTCAGGTTGATTTTTGAAAATAACAGGCGTATATTCAGTCGCTTGATAATTAGTTTGCCGAAGTTGATTGAATTTAAATTCAACGCGGGGGAACCATCTTTTTCGGGGCGCATCGTTTTTTTTGAACGAAGAATATTCCATTATTCCAGCCCGACAGCTAACCTCGCAGGCTCAGTGGAAAACAAGCCAAATTGCTATCAGGTTATATTAAAAGAAACCGCAGACACATAGACTTGTGTTTGCGGTTTCTAATTTTAAATATGCAAAAGTCAAAGTCAACGAAGATCAATCCGCTCAGCAAATGGCTCTACGGCGGAGTCGAAGAAATTGAAGGACCTCACGAACAAGAAGGCAAACATCATCAGCATCCATGGTGGAAGGTAATGTGTTTGACCGGCGTTGATTATTTTTCAACGCTTGGGTATCAACCCGGAATCGCATTTATCGCCGCTGGAGTTCTATCGCCGATCGCGACTTTGATTTTGATTCTCTTGACGTTGTTCGGCGCCTTACCGATTTACAGTCGCGTGGCGAAGGAAAGTCCACACGGCGAAGGCTCGATCGCAATGCTCGAAGCCTTGCTTTCACGCTGGAAAGGAAAGCTGTTTGTTTTGGCTTTACTCGGTTTCGTGGCAACTGATTTTGTGATTACCATTACGCTTTCGGCAGCGGATGCGACGGCGCACGTTCTCGAAAACCCGTTTGTCCATGGGAATTTGCATTTTCTTGAACATCCGATCGTCATTACGTTGATTTTGATAACTGTTTTAGGCGCAGTGTTCTTGAAAGGTTTCAAGGAAGCCATCGGGATTGCCGTCGTGCTGGTCGGAATTTATTTGTTTTTGAATGTGATTGTCGTTGGCGTCGGACTTTATGAGGTTTTCTTTGTTCATCCCGATCTGCTCGTCAATTGGAAAACCGCGCTTTTTACCAATAAAACCGCGACCGGCGGAGTTGAAGCGCGAAGTCTTGTGATGATCGTCGCGCTCTCTTTGATAGTTTTTCCGAAACTTGCGCTCGGACTTTCCGGATTTGAAACCGGCGTTGCCGTGATGCCTTTGGTAAAAAGCCCGAACCGCATCGGTAATACTCGAAAAATGTTGGCAACGGCGGCTTTGATAATGAGTGTCATGCTGATTGCGAGCAGTTTTATCACAAGCGTGATGATTCCCGAAAAAGAATTTTGTCCGCAAATTTCCTGCGATGATGTCGAAAAACTTCCTGATCTTCCGCAATTTTGTACATGCGGAATGGTCAAAGGGAAAGCCAATGGACGCGCGCTGGCTTATATCGCGCACGATAAATTCGGTGAGATCTTCAGTCCGGCGATCGGTAATGTTTTTGGAACGATCTATGACATCAGTACGATTTTGATTTTGTGGTTTGCGGGTGCGTCGGCGATGGCGGGACTTCTCAATATCGTGCCGCGCTATCTGCCGCGTTACGGAATGGCTCCCGAATGGGCGCGGGCAACGCGTCCTTTGACGATCGTTTTTACCGTGATTTGTTTTGCCGTTACGATCATTTTTGATGCCGATGTTGACGCGCAGGGCGGCGCATATGCGACCGGCGTCTTGGTGCTGATGTCTTCGGCGGCGGTCGCCGTGACGCTTTCGGCGTGGCGCCGAAAAAATCGATGGACGTGGGCATTTGGATTTATTTCGGTAGTTTTTGCTTATACGACGATCACTAACGTCATCGAACGCCCTGACGGCATCAAGATCGCGTCGTTTTTTATCTTTACGATCATTGCCGCTTCGTTTGTTTCGCGGGCACTGCGTTCGACCGAGATTCGGATCGATAACATCGTCCTCGATGAGAAAGCTTTGGAATTTGTCGAAGAAATGGA
>JBBQOA010000625.1:0-2762 GCA_038330465.1 Pyrinomonadales bacterium | reverse complement strand
TCAGCTCGAACGGCTCGGGCTGACGAATACGCTCGAATATATGCTCAAGAGTTTTAAGAATTCTTCAACGACAATTTTTAAATATGAAGTTGAAAATATCGACGGATTTTTATCAAAGGACGATGAGATCATTTTTTACCGAATTGTTCAGGAATGTGTCAATAATGTAACGAAACACAGCCGCGCCGCGAATGTCCGGCTCTTGTTGAAATTAAAAGATAACTATCTCGAATTTAGCTGCCGCGATGACGGCACGGGATTTGACTTTGAAACGGCGCGAAATTCTTCAAAAAGCGGACTCGGTTTGAATGGAATTGCCGAGCGTGTAAAAATCTTGAAAGGCGAATTCAGAGTCGAATCCGAAATCGAAAAAGGGACCAAAGTAATCGTCAAAGTTGGAAAAATAAATGAATGAAGAAATCAGCGTTTTAATCGCCGACGATCATCCGATCTTTCGGCGCGGGCTGCGTGCCGTGATCGAAAGCGATTCGGCGATGAAGATCGTCGGCGAATCCGTAGACGGTGAAATCGCGCTCGCGGAAATCGAACGGCTCGAACCGCAGATCGCCGTGCTTGATTCCGATATGCCGAGAATTGACGGTTTGACCGTCGCGCGGACGATTCAGGCGAAAAACTTGCCGACCTTGCCGATTTTTCTGACGATGCACAAAGACGAGGCGCTTTTTAACGCGGCGATCGACGCCGATGTCAAAGGCTTTGTCATCAAAGACAGCGCGGCGACCGACATCGTCAACTGCATCAAAGAAGTTGCCAAAGGACGACGATTTTTCAGCCACGTTCTCTCTGAATTTTTATTAAACCGCCGTAATAGCCAAAGTTCTCCGCTCGAAAATCTGACCGTTTCCGAACGCCGCGTGCTGCGTCTGATCGCTGACGCCAAATCAACGAAAGAAATCGCCGAAAATCTTTTTATCAGCCCGCGCACCGTTGACCATCACCGCGCGAATATCTCCGCCAAACTCGACCTCAGAGGCAAAAACGCGCTGCTGACGTTTGCTTTAACCAATAAATTGAAGATCTGACCTGAAAAAATAGGCAAATCTACCTACATAAAATTAGGCATCAATACCGATGCCCGATTTTCTGTGCGTCTGCATAATCAAATCACGGCGCGTTCTTACCGCGCGAACTCCTTTGAAAAAACAAATGTCAGTTTTAATTGTCGATGATAATTCCGTAATGCGCCGGACGATTCGGCGCATGGTGAGCGAATTTGCCGGTGAAATAAATGAGTGCGAAGACGGCTCGGAAGCATTATCCGCGTATGAAAAATATCATCCCGACTGGGTTTTGATGGACGTCGAAATGCGCCGGAAAGACGGTTTGACGGCAACGCGGGAAATCTGTGCGGCTTTTCCCGAAGCGCAGATCGTGATTATTACAAAACACAGCGCCGCGGGAATGCGCAAAGCGGCGCAGATCGCGGGCGCGTTCGGTTTTGTGGTGAAGGAAAACTTATTGGAACTGCGCGAAATTATTGGTTGGTAAGATCAGGCGGAGAAAATTATGAAAAAGCTTATAGGGTCTTTAGTTTTAAGTTTCGGTATTTTATTTGGCGGGTTTGATGGCGTTCGGGCGGCGGTTTTTACGGTCACAAATAACGCTGACAGCGGAACGGGCAGTTTACGGCAAGCAGTCTTAAACGCAAATTCCGCCGTAACCGACGATTTTATCGAATTTGATCCTTCATTAAACGGTGCGACGATTACGCTTGCGAGCGAAATGTTTCTCGGCGGCAACGGCGCCTTGACCGTCAACGGATTGGGCGCGAATCGGCTGATTATTGACGGCGGCGCGGGTTCTAACCGGATCTTTCAAACCGGCGGCGCGGTGACGATTCGCGGGCTAACTTTGCAGAACGGCGGCGGTCCGGCTTTTAGCGATATTGGCAGCGCCATTCGTGGAAACGGCGGAACGATTGTGCTTGACGGTTTGGTTGTTCAAAATAATCAATCAACTCAAAACGGCGCGGTATTTTTTCAGCTCGGATCGAATCACCGGATCATCAATTCGACGATCGCCAATAATTCCGCCAATGTCTGCACCGGAATCCGCGTTGACCGCGCAAGCGCAATTATCACGAACACGACGATCACAGGCAATACGACGATCAATTTTAACGGCGCGGGCGGCTGTTTTTTCGACGGCGCAAATGTTGCGATCTATAACTCGACGATTGCCGGAAACACGACGGGAAGCGGCGGCGCGGGCGGTGGAATCAGTGTTGCCGGCGGTTCATTTAGTAGCGTTGTAACTCTCAGCAATACGATCATCGCCGGAAATTCCGCGCCGACAAGTCCTGATATTTCATTAAATGCGGGCGGTTCGGTGCAGTCTTTGAGCGGTAATATCATCGGAAATAACGGTTCGGTTGCCGCCGTCTTTCCCAACGGAAATCCGAACGGCAATCTCGATAAAGTCGGCGTTTCCGCTAATCTCGCACCGCTCGGAAATTACGGCGGCACGACCTTTACGCGCGCGCTTCTGCCAAATTCTCCGGCAATTGACGCCGGTTTCCTCTTTCCCGAAACTCCGTCAACGGATCAGCGCGGCGCACTGCGTGTCGGCGCCACTGATGCGGGTGCTTTTGAAGCGAATCCGTCATACGCGGCAACACTTCCGGGCGGCATTGTCAATCAAAATTACAATACGATGCTCAGCGCCAACAGCGGGAGTTTTACCTACACACAAACCAGCGGAACTTTGCCGCCGGGGTTGAATTTAACGACGGCGTTTACGCC
>JBBQOA010000624.1:0-2764 GCA_038330465.1 Pyrinomonadales bacterium | reverse complement strand
GGCTACCAATTACGCCATCTCAGCAAATTTGTCAGCACCACCAGCGGTGGCGAATGATTTTTTCTTTCAAAATTGCCAAAAAACAAGCAAATTTGAATTTATCGTTTTTGGATGCGAAAGTCTAGCGTGGTCTTTTTCGGTCAATTTATTTCGGCAGCAATTTGCGTTTATATTCTTCGAGCTGACGATCGGTCTCTCTTAGATCGCCAATTGCGATCGGTGATTTTTCTTCAAGTTGTTTGACTGGTTTTTCTTTTGCAAAAAACAATTTATAACCGCCGTAACCGAGCGCCGCGAGCAATCCGATCCACAGCCCGAACCATAAAAGCGCGGAAATTATTCCGATCAGCCAGATCCCGACGACAACCACCGCAATGACACCGATGACGGTTAAAATGATTTTAATAGTGTCCATTTATAATGCCTCGCTGTCCATTATATCAAACTTATCTTTATTTTAGCTTTTTCAATTCTTCGTCGGTTGCTTCGCCGATCGAATAGAGTGCGCCTTTTTCATCGTTGGTCACGATCAGAAAAGTTTCGTTTCGTTCGCCTTTTTCAAATTTTGACTTATAGGCGCACTCGACCTGTCTTTCCGCGGAATTAATAATCGTTACTTTTGAATAAATCAATTCCGAACTGAGATTCTTTCCAAATTGCTCGAAAGTTTGGGCTAAAAAATAACTTAAGGCTTCTTTGCTTTTGGTGGCTTTCGCGTTCTCGTGCGCTGAATTGTAAATTTCTTCGAAATTTTGTTCGTTGTAGAGTTGATGAAATTTTTCAACGACCTTGTCAGCGCGGCTTTGATCGGCGTTGAAGCTGATAAATTTGAGCGATCCGCAGGCTGTTGAAAATACTGTTGCCGAAATCAAGATTAGTAAAATTTGCTTGTAAGTTTTCATTGCGTACTTTTTGAAATAATGTCGGACTTTTTTTTATAACCCAATTTCGTTCAAATATAAACTTTCCAAAAAAAAAATAAATCGTCAATTGTCGGTGCTGACAACTGACGATTCGGGAAAAATTCGTTTTCCAACCAAGTTTAATCCCGGTATTCCTTCAAAGCGCGTTTATAATCGCGCATCGCCGCAATCGAGATCGAACTTTTACCGCTCAATTTGGCGGGTTCCGATGTTTTCGTAAAAACTTTATAACCGACATAACCGGTGATTCCGATCGCGCCGATCCAGAAAATATACCAGAGCATCGAATAGATAAATCCGAACACCGAAAACGCCAACATTCCGAGAATCAACAAACCAAAAGCGATCAATAACATCTTGATAAAATTCATCTTTTTTCTCCTTTTTATTCAACTGCGAGCGATTTCGCAAAATCAACTCAAAAACGTATAATTCAACCTGATTCCAATAACGATTTTTTCGAGGATAAAGTTTTGACTTTTCAAAAAGTAACGCTCAGACAAATTGCCGGACAATTAAATTCCGCGCTTTACGGCGATGAAACCGCCGAAATTTCAAATGTCACACACGATTCGCGGCAGACGCGTGAAGGAACGCTGTTCGCCGCGATCACCGGTTTGACGACCGACGGACACCGATTCGTCGATGATGTGATGCGGCGCGGCGCAGTCGGGATCATTTCCGAACTCGATCCGCCGGAAGGTTTTTCGGGCGCCTGGCTGAAAGTTGCAGATACGCGTGAAGCTTTAGCCAAAGCGGCATCTGTTATTTACGGCGATCCGTCGCATCAGATCAAGCTCGTCGGGATTACCGGAACCAATGGAAAAACGACGACGACCTATCTTTGTTTCGCTTTAGCCGAAGCCAACGGGGAAAAGGCGGCGATGCTTACGACGGTCGAATACCGCATCGGCGATCGCAGCGAAGCAGCGATTCGGACAACGCCCGAAGCCTCTGATACAAATAAATTTTTACGCGAAGCGGTCGATCTTGGATGTCAAACAGTCGTTATGGAAACATCTTCGCAGGCGATCGATCTGCACCGCTGCGATTGGCTTCGTTTCAAGGTCGGGATCTTTACGAATCTGACCCGCGATCATCTCGATTATCATCTGACGATGGAAAATTATTTCGACGCGAAAAAGAAACTCTTTGACGGACGCCTCGGCGAAAAACCCGCGTCGTGTGTGATCAATATAGACGACGAATGGGGCGCGAAATTGGCAAGCGAATTGAAGGCTAACGATCAAAAGGTCATCACTTTCGCCCAAAATAATCCGGCTGATCTGACGGCTGAAAACATCGCGGTTTCTTTGATCAAAGGAACTTCTTTTTTGCTCAAAACTCCGCATGGAGAAAGACAGATCACCTCGCCGCTCGTCGGCAAACCACACGTTTATAATATGCTGGCGGCAACTGCCGCATCACTTGAACTCGGCTTCGAGCTTGATAAGATCGCCGACGGATTGAAAACCTGTATCGGCGCTCCGGGACGTTTTGAAAGAGTCACGCACGATCGTAATTTTGCGGTGGTTGTTGATTACGCTCATTCGGACGACGCGCTTTTGAATACTTTAAAGACCGCTCGTGAGCTGACGAACGGTAGGATCATCACGGTTTTCGGTTGCGGCGGCGACCGCGATAAAACAAAACGCTTGCCGATGGGCGAAGTTGCCGGCAGAAACAGCGATCTGGTGATCGTCACATCCGACAATCCGCGCACCGAAGACCCTTTGAAGATCATCGAACAGATCAAGGTCGGTTTAGACAATACGAATTGTCCCTATCTTGTCTTTTCCGACCGCCGCGAAGCGATTCATCAAGCAATCGCCAAAGCCAAA
>JBBQOA010000623.1:0-2766 GCA_038330465.1 Pyrinomonadales bacterium | reverse complement strand
GCGCGAACTTTAGATAATAAAACTCTTCGCCTGTTACGTCAAGAAGCCATACGCATTATTGAAAGATTTGAGAATAGTTTACAAACTAAGCATTCCTCAACACAAAAGTATTGCAAATCACAGTTTGTTTGTGTTAAATTTTGTTGTCGAAGTAATTTATTTTTTTCGATATTCCGCAAATCTGATTTCTACATTTTCAACTGACCGCTGACCTGAATATAAAAACGACAATATATGTTTGATCTCATCGAGAGCGAGAAAAATCTGCTGATCATTGAGCAAGATGAAACAAAGCGAAAGATTCTGACTTCTTTTTTCTCTTTGAAATATAACTGTGACGAAGCCGATTCATTAGACACAGCTTTAGAAAAAATCAAGGAAAAAGAATATTCCGTTGTTTTAACGGCTTTTACTTTAACCAGTTTAAATGGCATTGATCTAATTCCGTACTTGCAGGAAATTTCACCTCGCACGATCCCGATATTTATCAGTGATAACGAAGTGGCGGGAAATACCGTCAGAGCATTCCGTGCCGGTGCTTTCGAAGTTATTCAAAAGCCGCTTGATTTGAGAAAAGCCGAAGCGGTCATCGAAAAGGCGTTCGGAAAATTTGAGATCAGGTCTTTGAAAGAACGCTATCAATATCATCTGGAAGAGCTGGTCGCCGAACGAACGGTCGAGCTCGACAAAGCTTTGGAAGAAGTTGAAAATTCATATCGAAGCACGCTCAGAGCGCTTGTTCAGGCGCTTGAAACCCGCGATTTTGAAACTCACGGGCATTCGGAACGCGTCGTCACATTCAGTCTGCGGCTCGGCTACGAACTCGGGCTCGAAAAAGAAGTTTTACGCGATTTGGAACTCGGCGCACTTCTTCACGACATCGGAAAAATCGGTGTTCCCGATGCGGTTTTGCGTAAACCAGCCAAACTCAGCGAAGATGAATGGGAAAAAATGAAGCTTCATCCGCTTCACGGGCAAAAAATTCTACGAAACATTCCTTTTCTTGAAGGCGCGGCGCGAATCGTCGCCCAGCACCATGAAAAATGGGATGGAACCGGCTATCCATACGCCATTCGCGGCGAAGATATTGACATCGGCGCGCGGATCTTTGCCGTTGTCGATGCTTTTGACGCGATGGTTTCAGACCGCGTTTACCGCAAAGGCTGTTCGTATCAAGATGCTTTGGAAGAACTCGAACGTTTTGCCGGAACGCAATTCGACCCGCTGATCGTCGAGGCATTTAAAGCCATTCCGAAAGAAGATTGGGAAATCCTGCGGCAGCGTTCGCTGGCGGAAAAACAGGAAGTTTCGTCGTTTCAATCGGTTCTCGCCGAACTCGTTTTTTCGCGTCAGCAGCTTGAAATGGTTCATTAGAAACAAATATGTCTCTCAAAATGTTCTGAGAGCCGAATGAACGTTTAATTTTTCAAGATAATTTCAAAAGAAGCGAATATCCTTGCTCATTTCATTTACTGACCGCGCCGTTTTTGGTCGGAAAGTTCAAACAAAAACCGTGAAAACCTCGTTGGAAAACAACGCGCCTTTGGGCGTCAGACGCAGACGGTTTTCGATGATTTCGATTAAACCGAGCGATTCCAAGCGCACAAGCTCATCGGCGTATTTCGATAACAGATCGACGCCGAACCGCTTTTTAAATTCGATCAAATCCACGCCGCGCATCATTCGCAAACCGAGAAAGACAAATTCCGATGCCAAATCGATCACTTCGCTGAAAACTATCGGGTTTTTGCCGTTTTCGATCAGCGAAACATATTTGTTGGTGTCGCGTTCATTTGCCCGGCGCGTCGTGCCGTCAAAGGAATGCGCCGAGACGCCAAACGCGAAAACAGGTTCGCAGAGCCAGTATTTCGAATTATGTTTCGATTCGCGCCGCGGCAGCGAAAAGTTGGAGATTTCATATTGCGCGTAGCCTTTTTCGGCGGTTTTTTCAATCATCAATTGATACATTTCCGCCGCCAGATCTTCGTCGGGAAGCGGCTGTCTCTGACTGCGAATTTGTTCGGCAAGCGGCGTTCCTTCGTGGATTTCGAGCAGGTAAAGTGAGAGATGTTCAGGGCTTAATTTTAACGCCTCGTCCAAATTTCGCTCCCAATCAAGAAGCGTCTGGCGCGGCAAACCGGCGATCAGATCAAACGAAACATTAGTAAAACCGGCATTTCGAAGCAGTTCGATCGTTTCGCGGACGTCCTCAGCCGTATGGTGCCGCCCGAGTCGTTTTAATTCTTTATCGTCAAAGGTCTGTGCGCCAAAACTTGCGCGATTAACACCCAAAGCGCGATATTTGCGAACCGTTTCAAGCGTCATCGTCGCCGGATTCATTTCCATCGTCAGTTCGATCTCGGCTTCGACGGAAAATTTTTTATGAATCGTATTCAGGATCTTTTCGAACTGTGCCGCCGACAAAAGCGAAGGCGTTCCGCCGCCGAAATAGATCGTTTCGATTTGGGATTTGGGATTTGGGATTTGGGATTTGGAGTTTTGGGATTCGCAATCCGCAATCCAAAATCCAAAATCCGCAATCTCGCTGACAAGCGCATTGACATAACGCTCAACGGTTTCCGCGTTTTTATAAACGTCGGTCGCAAAATCGCAATACGAACAGCGCGATTTGCAAAAAGGAATGTGAAGATAAATGCCGGCTTTCATTTCAATTATTTTACGCGTATAATGCGCTAAACAAATCCTTGCGCCGGTCGTCTGTGGTTTTGACTTCCGGTGATAACATTTTGTATCAGATTTCTTTTT
>JBBQOA010000622.1:0-2771 GCA_038330465.1 Pyrinomonadales bacterium | reverse complement strand
CTTTGAGATTATTAAACGAAGAAGCGCAAAGATTGAATTTGAGCGATCGTGTGAAACCGCTCGTACTGAACGAAAGTTTTTATTTTTGATAATTTGTCCGCAGATAGACTACTTTGTTTGCAATTTCAAATTTCAGATTACATATTACAGGTTAAGCAAATCTGTGTTTCTGTCCGTCCGTCAGGACAATTATTTTTTTATGAACTTTCAAAAGCGTAGTTTTTTACAAATTTTCGCCATTGTTTTTTTATCTTTTATGACTGCAAATGCCCAAAGCGAATCGCCGAATGTGCCAAAGGATTGGCAGACTTTAGCGGAAGCGACCGATTATCACAAAAGTTGGAATTACGCCGAGACGATCGCCTTCGCGCAAAAACTCGATCAGGCGTCGGACAAAATTGTCTATCGAAGTTTCGGCAAAAGCGGCGAAGGTCGCGATCTGCCGCTTTTGATCGTTGCGGACGGCAAAATTTTGACGCCCGAAGCCGCGAAAAAGAGCGGCAAGGCGATAATTTTGATCCAAGCCGGCATTCATTCGGGCGAGATCGATGGCAAAGACGCCGGTTTTGCGCTGCTGCGCGACATTGCGATCACCAAATCACGCGCCGCTCTCCTGAAAGATTGTATCCTGCTTTTCGTGCCGATCTACAATGTTGACGGGCACGAAATGGCGTCGCCCTATAACCGCATCAATCAAAACGGTCCCGACGAGATGGGCTGGCGCGCGACTTCGGCGGGACTCAATCTGAACCGCGATTATATGAAGGCGGACGCGCCCGAAACGCGTGCTTTTTTGAAATTGTGGAATTCGTGGAAACCCGATTTCTTTTTTGATCTGCACGTTACGGACGGCGCGGATTTTCAATACAATATCACGTATGAATACGCGCATTTTCAGGAAGTTTCGCCGTTCGTCAAAAATTGGATGGACGCGCATTTCGACGGCAAAATCGTCGCAGAAGTCGAAAAAGAAGGCAATCTGCTGACGCATTATCTCGAATTCGGCGGGCGCGAAGTGACGAGCGGCATTTACACGTTCATCGCGACGCCGCGTTTTGCGACCGGTTACGTGCCGCTCAGAAATCGTCCCGCTTTGCTGATCGAAACGCATTCGTTAAAACCTTACAGATCGCGCGTGCGCGGCACTTACGACGTGCTTTGGAAAACGCTTGAAGAGATCAACCGCGCAAAAGCGAGCCTTTTTGAAGCGAACAAAAAAGCCGACGAAGAAACCATTCAAAGAGGCAAGACATTTGACGCGAGCCGCCAATTTCCGTTGCAGCTCGGTTTGACCGACAAAAGCGAACCGTTTCAACTAAAAGCCGTCGAATATTCGTTCGAAAACAGCGCGATCTCGGGCGGCAAAAAGCTTGTTTACGGGACGAAACCTTACGAAATCACGGTCAAAAAATTTGACGAAAGCAAAGTAACAGAAAGTGTGGCGCCGCCGCTGTATTACATTATTCCGCCGCAATGGCAGGACGCGATCGAACGGCTCGAAGCGCACGGGATCAAGTTTGAAAGGATCAAACAACCTTTGACCATCGAGGTTGAAAGTTATCGATTGACGGAACCGAAATGGGCGGCAAATCCGTTTGAAAATCGTCTGCCGCTCAGTTACAAAACGGTTCCGATCACTGAAACGCGGACGTTTCCGGCGAATTCCGCGCTCGTTCCGCTTGATCAGACGGCGGCAAACGTCGTGATTCATCTGCTTGAACCGAATTCGATGGATTCGCTTGTTTACTGGGGATTTTTCAACGCGATCTTTGAGCAGAAAGAATATTTCAGCGATTACATAATGGAAAAGATCGCCGCCGAAATGCTCGCGAAAGACGAGAATTTACGAAAGGAATTTGAAGAAAAACTAAAGGACGAGAAATTTGCGAAAAGCGCGCGCGCGCGGCTCGCGTTTTTCTACGCGCATTCCCCGTATTCCGACAAACGGATCGGCGTTTATCCGGTCGGTCGAATAATTAAAGAATTTAAAAGATAAATTAGCCGCAGAGATCGCAGAATTCACAGGGAAAATAAAAACTTTTTATTTTCTGCGGCAAAAAATAAATTATGAAATTTCCGAGAGCAGCAGGAATTTTACTTCATCCGACGAGCTTGCCGTCGCGGTTCGGCATCGGCGATTTTGGCGAGGAAGCTTTTGGTTTTGTCGATTTTTTGGTCAAGGCAAAACAAACGCTTTGGCAGATATTACCGCTTGGACAGACGGGATACGGCGATTCGCCGTATCAATGTTTTTCGGCGTTTGCGGGAAATTTGAATCTGATCTCGCCCGAAAAATTGGTTGAAGATGGATTTTTGAGTGCGGTGGATCTTGAATATTTACCCGAATTTTCCGAAACAAAAGTTGATTTTGGCGCGGTCGTTAAATTCAAAACGCCGCTGCTTGAAAAAGCGTTCGAGGTTTTTCGCAAAACTTCCGACATCGACATGATTGCCGCCTTTCATCTTTTCTGCGACGAAAACGCCTTTTGGCTCGAAGATTACGCGCTTTTCCGCGCGATCAAGTTTTCAGAGAATCAAGTTTCATGGCAGGACTGGGACAAAGGTCTGAAATTGCGCGAACAAGAGGCGATCGAAGAAGCAAAACGTGAGCTTGACGACGATATTTTTGCTCAGAAGTTTTATCAATTCATCTTTTTCAAACAATGGAACGCGGTCAAAAATTACGCGAACGAAAACGGCGTGCAAATCGTCGGCGATGTGCCGATCTTTGTCGCGCTTGATTCGGCGGACGTTTGGTGCAACCCAACGCA
>JBBQOA010000621.1:0-2783 GCA_038330465.1 Pyrinomonadales bacterium | reverse complement strand
AGGTCGTGTGCACGCCGAGCTCGCGCCGCACCGCCGCGACGCGTTTTGTCGATGCGTGATAAAGTGGCGCAAACATAAAGCAAATACCGATCTCGTTCAGACATTTTTCCGAAGTTTCCCGCGAAGCCGACACATTGACGCCCAAAGCCGCGAGAACATCGGCGCTGCCCGATTTTGAAGTCGCGGCGCGGCTGCCGTGTTTGGCGACGGGCAAGCCGGCGCCCGCGATCACAAATGCGGCGGCGGTCGAAACATTAAAGGTTTTAACGCGGCTCGAACCCGTTCCGGCGGTGTCGATAAAATCGGTGTGGATCGAACTGATCTTCGCCGAATTTTCGCGCATCGCTTCCGCCATACCGGCAAGTTCTTCGACGGTTTCGCCTTTGATCGCGAGCGCGACGAGCGCGGCGGCGATCTGCGCATCGGTCGCTTCGCCCTCTAAAAGCTGTTTGAGCAACTCCTTTGCTTCCCTTCGCGAAAGATTTTTCCCCTGCATCAAACGTAGCAGCAGATCGCGTAAGCCTTTGATCGGCGGTTCATCGCTGCGGTGCGGCAACAGCCACGCCGGACGATTTAAATTGTAGTTTTGAAAAAATGTCATAAACGCAAAAAACCCGTTGCCGTTAATGATAGCAACAGGTTTTCTAAAAATCCGCTTTTCAGGCAAAAACTTTCAAACCCGTTTTAGAAAAAACCCGCAAACCGGCGCCAGGTCCACAAGATGTTTCGCGTAAATTTGCGGCGGAAAGTTCTCATAAAAACTTTTTTTGTTATTATTGTTTATATCTTAACGATTTTTTTTTGGCAAATTTATGAGCGAAACTTTCCAAAATCTGATACAACCCGACGAAAAACTCTTTTTCAAAAGAAATGACCGCAACGATATACGGCTCGGCGAGATCGTTCCCGGAACAAAATATGAGGAAGCAAACATCATCATTCTCGGATGTCCGCAAGACGAAGGCGTCAAAAGAAACGGCGGACGCGTTGGCGCGAAACTTGCTCCGGACGCGATTCGTGAACAATTTTATCGCCTGACACCTTTTGGAATTCACCACAAGATCTTTGATCTCGGAAATCTTGAATTAAAAAATTCGCTCGAAGAAACTCACGATGAGCTGAACTCGATCACCAAAACCGTTCTCGAATCAGGTAAAAAATTGATCATGCTCGGCGGTGGAAACGATATTTCTTATCCGGACGGCAAAGCGATGGCAGAAGTATTCGGGGCGGGCAATTGGCTCGGCGTAAATGTCGATGCTTATTTGGACGTTCGCGCCGATACCGAGCGCAGCAGCGGAACGCCTTACCGGCAATTGCTCGAAGAAAATCTCATTCGTCCCGATTATTTGTATGAGATCGCTTATCAGCCGCAATATGTTTCGCCGCAATATTACCGATATTTGCAAAACAAAAACGTCAATATGGTCAGTTTTGAACAGCTTCGTTCGCGCGAAACCGCCGATCTCGAGCTGCGCGAATTGATGCGCCAGAAATTTGTTCATCACAGTCAATCGTTGACCGCTTTTTTCGGTTTCGATATGCACGCGATCCGTTCATCGGACGCACCCGGCACATCTGTTCCGAGTCCCGTCGGCTTGCGGTCGGGCGAATTTCTCGATCTTGTCCAGTTTGCGGCAAAACTCGTTAATACAAAAATTATCGAATTCACGGAAGTAAATCCGAATTTCGATGTCGATCACCGAACGACCAAACTCGTCGCGGTCGCGATGCACCGATTTTGCAGTGCACAACCGAAAATCGGCGGCTGAAATCAATCAACCGCCAATTTCATTTTTTCTAAATAGTTTATGCCCGCAAAGATCTTCCCGTCGCTAATCTGTAAATTATCAACACAACAATTGCGCCGACGATCGATGAAAAGAAACTCGGAAGATTGTTCGCGATATTATCGAACGAACTGATCATCGGATAACCCAAAAGGGCTTTTCCGAGAAATCCGCCGACGACCGCCCCGATAATGCCTAAGATCGTTGTTAAAATTACGCCGCCGCCGTCAGCACCCGGCATTATAAATTTTGCGATATAACCGACGACGAACCCCAAAACTAACCAAATCAATAATGAAATCATTTTTTTTCTCCTTTTACTAACCTATTCTATAAGGCTTTTGCCCTTGCAGAATATCAATATCAATACTTGTGCCATTGACGCTTTTCTATTCAAATACATACATTTAGCTCTTATTATTTTGCCTGAGACATAAATACATTCAATTGTCTGTACTAAATCGATGCAATCCATTTTCCATTCTTTCTCAATTCAAAATCTAAAAATGGACATAAAGTTTTGCCAATGAACATCAAAACTTGACAGGCTGCCAAATATTTCGATATTCTTTCAATTCGCTTTTTTATTTAGGCGAAAGTCTAGTCAGTTAGCTCAGTGGTAGAGCACTACCTTGACACGGTAGGGGTCAACAGTTCAAATCTGTTACTGACTACCATTTTTATTTTTTGATAAGATGCTTTCAAAGAACTTTGCATTTTTGACGACAACTACTACGACGCGTTTCTAAACGGCGCGTTCATTTCGCGTTTCGCTTTTAGAAACGCACGGCAAAGTCGCTCTTATCAGATCAAATCTTTTTAGTAGTGGTTAATTGTTAATAGTTTTTTCGTTAATTACTGATCGATTTAAGCGGCTTTGCATAATCTAAAGTTACTTAAATTTAAATTAACTATTCTATTAACAAACGATATGCAGATAAAATTTGGCGAAAATATTAAGGATTTTTCCGAATCGGTTTCCGTTTTGGAGGC